>NZ_JBHXFA010000093.1:23927-31325 GCF_042724175.1 Streptomyces sp. NPDC127084 | reverse complement strand
TGTTTTCCCCCCCCCCAGCGCCCCCTTGGGCTGGGGCTACCCCCACCACACCCCAACCCCCCCCCCCGGCCCCGCCCCCGCGCGCGCCGGGGTATTCGACGGGCCCGTCGACACCGCCGAGCTGCATGCCCCGTTCACCTCCCAGGAGGTCGTGCTCCGCAACGCCCTGCGGCTCGACGACACCACCCGGGTCAACCCGTCCGGCGGCGCACTCGCCGCCAACCCGATCATGGCCGCGGGCCTCATCCGGCTCGGTGAAGCCGCCGCCGCCATCCACCGGGGCGAATCCGACCGGGCCATCGGGCACGCCACCTCCGGCCCCTGCCTCCAGCAGAACCTGGTCGCCGTCCTCGAAGGAGAGGCCGTATGAGCCGCACATCCGCCAAGGAACCCGTGGCCGTCGTCGGCGTGGGCCAGACCAAGCACGTCGCGGCCCGGCACGACGTCTCGCTGGCCGGCCTCGTGCGCGAGGCCGCCCGGCATGCGCTGGATGACGCCGAGTTGGACTGGGCGGACATCGACGCCGTCGTCATCGGCAAGGCCCCCGACTTTTTCGAGGGCGTGATGATGCCCGAGCTGTATCTCGCCGACGCGCTCGGCGCCGTGGGCAAACCCATGATGCGGGTCCACACGGCGGGCTCGGTGGGCGGCTCCACCGCCCTCGTCGCCGCCAACCTCGTCGCGGCCCGCGTCCACCGCACCGTGCTCACCCTCGCGTTCGAGAAGCAGTCCGAGTCCAACGCCATGTGGGGCCTCTCGCTGCCCATCCCGTTCCAGCAGCCGCTGCTCGCGGGCGCCGGCGGCTTCTTCGCCCCGCATGTGCGCGCGTACATGCGGCGCACCGGGGCGCCCGACACGGTCGGCTCCCTCGTCGCGTACAAGGACCGCCGCAACGCCCTCAAGAACCCATACGCACATCTGCACGAGCACGGCATCACCCTGGAGAAGGTGCAGTCGTCGCCGATGCTGTGGGACCCCATCCGCTACTCGGAGACCTGCCCCTCGTCCGACGGTGCCTGCGCCATGGTCCTCACCGACCGCACAGGCGCGGCCCGTTCACCCCGCCCGCCCGCCTGGCTGCACGGCGGTGCCATGCGCAGTGAACCGACCCTCTTCGCGGGCAAGGACTTCGTGTCCCCGCAGGCGGGCAAGGACTGCGCCGCCGATGTCTACCGGCAGGCCCATATCGCGGATCCGCGCCGGGAGATCGACGCCGTCGAGATGTACGTGCCGTTCTCCTGGTACGAGCCCATGTGGCTGGAGAACCTGGGCTTCGCGGCGGAGGGAGAGGGCTGGAAGCTCACCGAGTCAGGGGTCACCGAACTCGACGGGGACCTGCCGGTCAACCCCTCGGGCGGAGTGCTGTCCACCAATCCCATCGGCGCCTCCGGCATGATCCGCTTCGCCGAAGCAGCCCTCCAGGTACGCGGCCAGGCGGGTGAACACCAGGTCGACGGCGCCCGCAAGGCCTTGGGCCATGCCTATGGCGGGGGCTCGCAGTTCTTCGCGATGTGGCTGGTCGGCGCGGAGCCCCCGGCGCACTGACCGTCCCTGACGTTGTCCGGGCAGGATCCAGCGGCGCGGTATTCGGACAGCGGCGGCACGGGACATTCCGCCGCCGTCCGTGGCCTGTCCGTGACCGGCGGCGATCGCTAGTCTGAGCGCGGACGACGAACCGGGAGGAGTACGCACGTGGCCGACACCATCACCACGGAGCAGCCGCTTTCGGGCTGGCACAAGCCGGACCTCGACCTCAGCCAAGCCGACTGGCAGTCGGGTACCCAGGGCGCGGGGGACGTCCAGATCGCCTTTGTGGAAGGGTTCATCGCGATGCGCAACAGCGGCAGACCCGAGGCTCCTTCGCTGATCTTCACTCCCGCCGAATGGCGCGCATTCGTCCTCAACGCCCGTGAGGGCGAGTTTGACCTCACCTGATGAGATGGGCGTGGGCTCACCGCGGCCCACGCCCGCCCCCCTCACACACCCGCCTGCGCCGGAGTCACGCTGACACGACGGGGGCCTGGCTCATGGCCCTCACGCCCCATCCACCGGGTGAGCTCAGGCCCGGCCCCGGAACCGCGGACCGGTTCCTCACGGGCTGTCCGCAAGGGCCCTCAGGCCGCTGTCGCCGGCACCACCCCCTTCGGCGACGACGGCGGCACCACCGCACCGGGGGATGTCCACGGCTGTGCGGCGCGCTGTCCGGACACCGCCGAGCGCACCTTCGGCGAAGCCGGTGGCCCGCCGGGTGATGCGGTGCGCACCGTCACGCTCACGGACATCGAGGGCCTGCGGGGGCCGCGCGGGCGCATGGCGAGTGATCAGCCGCCGGACGCACTGCCTGCGCCTTTGGCGAGGTGCCCGGCTTCACCGCCCCCGCCCGGCCGGTCGGAGCGGAGATCGACGCGATCGCGGGCCGAGGCCCGGGGGCCGGTCACCGCACCGTACCCGGATCGCCGCACCAAGCCGCCGGACACGTACCATGGCCGCATGTCCTTCCTCCGCCGCCGCAGCGCCGCCCACCCCGCGGGCCCTGACTTCGACGTCCTGGCCATGGACCCGGGGGACTGGCCCGGCAACCTCGGCGCGGGCCTGCTCCCCGCGCCCGACGGCAGCTGCCAGGGCGTGTTCCTGCGCTACGACCTGTTCGGCGGCCGGGGCCCGGCGATGATCATCGGCAATCTGCCCGAGGGCTCACCCGCCCGGGAGGTCGCCGAGGGCCAGATCCCGTTCGAGGTCGCCCAACTGCTCGTGGCGCTGGAGAACGACGAAGAGGTCACCGTCACCGGCACCGAGGACGTCCCTGTGATGCAGGGCGACAACCTCCTGATCGTCCGCCGGATCAAACTCTCCGAGACGCGTATCTCCTGCGTCCAGTTCGACCGCAGCGACAACGTCCTGGTCACCATCGCCAGCTGGGACCGGCCGATCACCGACGACCTCTACGCACTGCTCAAGCCGTTGCCGGCGGAGCTCTTCCAGCAGGGGTGACCGGGGCGCCACCTCGATGACGCCTTCCGCGGGCCCGCCGTGACCACCATCACGACGGGCCCGCGGACGTTTGCCCGGTGCTCCCGACATCGCCCTGCCTGCTACGCCGGGACCGCCCCCGTCGCCACCCCGCCGCCAGGCTGCCGCAGCGCCGCGACGATCCCGGCCGCCGACATTCCGACCGCCGTCGGCCCACCCGTCCGCAGCGGCGAGCCGGCGCCGTGCGGCAGATCCTGTTCCGCGTACCGCCGCACATGGCGGTGCCAGTGCAGGATCCCGGCGAGCCAGTCCTCCAGCTCCCGCACATAGACGTCCAGCGCCGCCCTGCCCCGCTCGTCAAGCCCCAAATGGGCGCAGAGCACCGGTAGTTCGTGCTCCTTCAGATGCAGAAACTGCCGCAGCCGGGAACGCATCAGATCGTCCGTGATACGCACGGCCGATGGGTAGTCGCAGCCGAAGAAGGACTGCACCACCAGCACGGCGTTGTGCACCTCGCCCTCGACCTCGATCTCCTTCTGGTACGAGAACAGATCGTTCAGCAGCGTGGCGTAGTCCATCGCCGAATGTTCAAGGCCCCGTACCGTGCCGCTCTGGTACACCTCGGGGGGCAGCTCCCCTTCGTGCCGCAGGCGGCACAGCAGCATCGTCAGATCGCTGCCGAAGGTCTGCCGGCGCATCTCGACGTAGTCCACCGGGTCGGGCACCCGGTGCTGCGCCTGGTTGTGGAGCTCCCACAGCCAGCTCTCCAGCATCACCTCGATCGACCCGTGCAGTGCCGTCCGTCCTCCGGGCCCCATCGGCCCCGCGGTGCGCGCCCACAGATCCGCGAGACCCCGTTCCATCGGGCTCATCGCCATCGCCGCACCCGCGGCCGGATCATCGAGGGGCAGACAGGCCAGTAGCCGCTCGTGGCACGCCTTCGCCTCGACAAGCCTGCGCGGACGCCCGAACACCAGCGGGTAGTAGTCGTCAGCGTATGTCCCCCAGGTCAGCCACTCGGCGCTCAGCTCCAGCTCATCGGCGGTCGCATCAGGATCGAGTCCCGCAGAGCACAGCGCGAAGTCGAACCCGGTGAGCATCGGCTCGTCCCAGATATCGTCCAGCAGCCCCATCCGGTCCGCCCACGCGATGGACTTGGCGCGGGCGTCATCGAGGTGCGGACTGAGCGTCAGCGGGAACGGCAGCTCGAAGTCGGGCAGCAGTGACGGACCGGTCCGCTGGTGCGGGACATGGGTGAGACCGCGCAGCCGGGCCGCCGCAGGCCGCCCGAAGAGCGTGCTGATGTCGAGGGCCGAGGTACCCAGCACCCCGCCGAACAGTGAAGGGCCGGTCCGTACCTCCTTGTTCATATAGCGGCTCGACCGCATATGCCACTCGTGGCCGCCCGACTGCCAGTCCTGCAAGCCCTTCGTATACGCCGCGACCGCCGCGCACTCGGCCCGATCGAGACCGAACTCGACACACATCGCCGGCACTTCCGTCAGCGCAGTGTTCTCGAACTGCTGCAACCGCGAGGTCAGCAGGTCGTTGACGGATTCGGCCGCCTCCTGGGTCGTGCACCCCAGGAACGTCTCCAGCACCAGCACGCCGTTGCTCAGCTCGCCCTCGTCCTCCACCTCGCGCTGGTAGGAGAACAGGTCGTTGCGCAGATGCACCGCGTCGGCGAATGTCTCGGTCAGCACCCTGATCGGCCGCGAACCCGCCACCCGCGCGGGCACCTCGGCACCCGCCGCGTACTCGACAAGTCCCGCCGACCAGGGCGCGCCCCCGACCTTGCGGCGCATCTCCACGTACTCGACGGGATTGGACACTCGTCCCTCGTTGATGTTGTCGAGCTCCCAGATCGACTCGTTGAGCAGATACTCGGTCGCGAGGGCGAACCTGGCCCGCCAGGCGGGCGACATGCTCGGCACGGTCCGCGCCCACAGATCGGCGAGGCCCGCCTCCACCTGGTTGGTCGGCTCGGGGGTGCCCCGCGCCGGATCAAGCGGCATGAATGCCGGCAGCCGCTCCAGATAGGCCCTGCCGCCCGCCAGGTCCCCGGTGCGCTTGAACACCTCGAGGAAGTGGTCGTCGAAGAAGAACACCCACACATACCAGTCCGTCACCAGGGACAGCGCCTCCGCCGAACAGTCCGGGTGGGTGTACGCGCACAGCAGCGCGTAGTCATGTGCCTCGAGGTCCTCCCGCACCCAGACTCCGGACCCTTCCAGCATGCCCATCCGGCGCGCCCATTCCCGGGTGTGCTCCCGCGCCACATCGACATGGGGGTTGAGCCGGGCCGGATATGGAACGTAGAAATCCGGCAGTTCGAAGGGCTGTGCCATGCGTGCCCGGGCCTTTCGGTGAGCGTCCGCGCGTGTGCCGCACGAACCGGTCGCGTACGGGCCAGGCCTACCCGTCGCCCATCCGGCCCACGCGAGGGACCTGATCACTCATCCGAATGAAACCGCAGCGCAGCACCGCGCCCGCCCCGGGTCTGAGCACGGACTAGGGCGTCAGACGGCACCTGATACGGCACCTCATGCGATGTGCTTCGGCAGGCGCAGACTCAGCAGGACCGTGAGCACGACCCCCGCGAGCTGCACCAGCAGGGTCGTCACCAGGGCGTTCCGCATGCCCAGCATCGGCACCAGGCCCAGGAACAGCGAGCCGAGCGTGGCCACGCCCAGCGCCAGTGACGACTGCTGGGCCGTCACCATGACACCGCTGCCCACCCCGGCACGCTCCGCGGGGACCTCCGAGAGCACGATCCGGAACAGGACCGGAAGTTGAAGCGCCTGCCCCGCGCCCGCCAACGCCGCGCCCGGCAGCAGCGACACGGCATCGAGCCCTGGCCAGTCCCGCCAGACCGCCATCCCGATCAGGCCGAGGCCCACGGCCTGCACCAGACCGCCCGCGCTCACCACCCGCGCACCGAACCGTCCCACCAGCCGCGGGCCCGCCAGCGAGACCGCCAGGAAGGCCACCGCCATCGGCGCCAGGGCCAGCCCCGCGGACACCGGGGCGAGCCGCGCACCCTGCTGGAGTGCCACCGTGATCACGAACATGAAACCGCTGAAGCCGATCGAGAACGGCACGATGATCAGCAGCCCTCGCCGCAGCGACACCAGCCGGAACAGACTCGGCGGCACCAGCGGCGTACGGCCCTGCCGGTCGGAGCGTAGTTCGACCCGGTAGAACGCGTACGCAGAGACTGGGGAGAGCGCCAGTACGAGCCAGGTCCACAGAGGCCAGCCGGCCGCCCGCTCTTCGGTCAGCGGCACCAGCAGGGTCACCAGCGCCGCCGCCAGCAGCAGCGTGCCCGGGACATCGACTGGCTCGGGACGCTGGGCACGGGTCTCCGGCACGGTCCGCGCCGCCAGGAAGAGACCGATCACCACGGCGGGCACATTCACCAGGAACACCGCGCGCCAGCCGGTGCCCGCGAAGTCCCAGGCCACCAGGAGGCCGCCCAGTATCTGCCCGGCCACCATGGAAAGCCCGGCCATCGCGCCGTACAGGCTCATGGCGCGGGCGCGTCGGGGCCCCGCGGTGGCAGCCTGGATGGTGGCGAGCACCTGCGGCAGCATCATCGCCGACGCCGCGCCCTGGGCTACCCGTGCCGCGACCAGCGTCCAGGCGTCAGGGGCGAGCCCGCAGGCCAGCGAGGTGAGGCCGAAGGCCACCATGCCGCCGATGAACAGATCCCGCGCCGCGCACGGTCTGCCCCTCCATCACCCCGGCCCTGGTCGCGGTACTGGAGCAGCTGGATCCGATCCCGGCATGCGTCCAGAACGGCAGGTACGACATCCTCGCGTACAACCGCACCTACGGGCGGCTGCTGTGCGACATGGACACGGTTCCGCCGGAAGACCGCAACTGCCTGCTCCTGATCCACACGAACCAGCAGTGGCGTTCGTCGATGGTTCTGTGGGAGGAGACCTCGCGGATGATGACCGCCAAGTTCCGCGCCGCGATGGCTGAACATCTGGCCGAGCCCGCCTGGAAGGTGCTGCTGAGACGACTCCAGGCCGCATCGCCCGAATTCAGCGAGACCTGGGAGCGCCATGAAGTGGTGAGCAGTGCACATGGCAAGCGCAAACAGATCAACAACGCCTATGTCGGTCTGCTGACGCTCGACCACACCGATCTCTGGCTCGGTCCGGAGAACGGTGCCCGACTGCTCACGTACACGCCGTCCGACCAGGAGTCCCGAGAACGCTTCGAGCGACTCCAGGCGTTGGCCGCCGGCGGCGAACGGCTGACGCGCGGTCACGTCCGCGCGCGTCCTGTCAGGAAGCAGCACCCGACAGAGTGCTGGGGGGGGGGGCCGCGGGGGGGGGGGGCGGGGGCCGCGTGCCCCCCCCCCCCCGTCGCGCGCGGGGAGGCGGGCCGCGCCGCCGGGCGCCCCGCGCCCCGCCCGGC
>NZ_JBHXFA010000093.1:0-23917 GCF_042724175.1 Streptomyces sp. NPDC127084 | reverse complement strand
CCCGCCCCCACACCCCCCCCCCCCCCCACTCGGCGCGCGCGCGCGGCGGGCCCGCCCCCCCCCCCCACAGCACTCATCCCCCCTTGTTGACGGTCAGCGTGTGCCGACCGCAGCGCGCACGGCCCGCCGTGCCAGCGCGCAGTCGTCGTGCAGCCGCCGCAACAGCAGCCGCTGCTCCTCTCCGATGGACATCCCGCCAGGGTGCTGCGGTGCGGTTCTTGACGGGTCCGACTCTCGCATCGTCCGCTGCACGGCCGTCTCGTAGGTTCGGATCTCCCTGGTCAGCACCAGCATCAGATTGACCAGGAAGGCATCCCGTGCCGCGGTTCCCGCCTGCTGGGCGAGCTGACTGATCTGCCGCCGCGCCAGGGGCGCGTCACCCATGACCGTCCAGAGCGTCGCCAGGTCGTACCCGGGCAGGTACCAACCCGCATGCTCCCAGTCGACCAGCACGGGGCCGGTCGGCGACAGGAGGATGTTCGACAGCAGCGCGTCGCCGTGGCAGAACTGCCCCACGCCATAACGCCCGCCGGCATGGGCGACCCCGTGCAGTAGCTTCTGCAGATCGCCCAGATCGCGGTCGGTGAACAGACCGAGCTCGTGATAGCGGGCGATCCGGGCGGCATAGTCAAGCGGAGCGTCGAACATACCGGCCGGTGGCCGCCAGGCGTTGAGCCGCGCGATCGCGCCGAGCGCCGCCCGTACATCCGCTCGCGGCGGGGCATCGGACGGATGCCGGACGAGGGCGGCGGGGCGGCCCGCCATACGTTCGATCACCAGCGTGCAGTTGTCCGGATCCGCGGCGATCAGCCGGGGCGCGCGCACCGGAGGGCGGTGCCGGACGAACGCACGGTATGCCGCTATTTCATGCCGGAACCGTTCCATCCACACCTGCGACTGGTCCAGTAAGCACTTGGCGACGGCGGTCGCCCGCCCGGTGCTGCCGACCAGGAGGACCGAGCGTCCGCTCCTGCGCAGTACCTGGACCGGGTTGAACTCCGGGCAGATCCGGTGCACCGAAGCGATCGCCATGCGCAGCTGCGCGCCCTGGGGACCGGACAAGTCGATTCTCCCGCTCAGCGGTTGGCCCGCGGTCGCCGGCCATCGCCGGGTCCGTACGGCCGCGGAGGAGGGGTCGAGAAACGTCCTGCCGCCGGCCGGGACGACCGTCTGCGGCCGGGGCGGGGCGGACACGGAGGACGATGCTGTGTACATGGGTGAGACAGATCCCTTCGTGTGCCGACAAGTCGCGTGCGCGGCCCCGCCCCGGAAGCCTTCGGCACCCTGGGGAATGCGGTGGGCCCCGGGGCGGGGTGGCGCGTTCCTACCTGACACCGGGTCGCGGGTGGCACACCATCTGGCGAACCCTGGCGAACCCTGGCGAATAGTCGCCACCCCTCTGACAGGCGGTTACTGTCAACTCAGCCGAGAACCTGGGGGCTTGACGTGACCGGAGAACCCAACACCCGTCTTTCCGACCTGTTCGGCCTGGCCGGCTGGTCCAAGGGCGAACTCGCACGGCTCGTGAACCGGCAGGCGGCGGCCATGGGCCATCCGCAGCTGGCGACCGACACCTCGCGGGTAAGGCGCTGGATCGACATGGGGGAGACCCCGCGCGATCCCGTGCCGCGGGTGCTGGCGGCTCTGTTCACCGAACGACTCGGCCGTGTCGTGACCATCGAGGACCTCGGTCTCGTACGGCAGAAGCGCACCGGACGACGGCGGGACGTCAGCACCACGCAGAACCCTGACGGCCTGCCCTGGGCACCCGACCGTACGGCGGCGGTCCTCACCGAATTCACGGGAATGGACCTCATGCTCAACCGACGCGGCTTTGTGGGCGCGGGTGCCGTGCTCGCCGCAGGCTCCGCACTCAGCAGCGCCATGTACGAGTGGCTGCACACGGACCCCGCAACCATCCGTACCTCTCCGGGGGCAGCCTCAGCCGCCCAGCCCCTGCTCGCCGAGCCTGCCGGGTTCGACCGCTACGAAGCCGCCCCCATCGGGTCGGAAGAGGTCGAAGCGCTGGAGCACTCCGTCGAGGTGTTCCGGGCCTGGGACGCCTCGCGTGGCGGTGGCCTCCAGCGCAAGGCCGTCGTGGGCCAGCTCAACGAGGTGGGCGGAATGCTCGCTTTCCGGCACCCCGACCACCTCCAGCGGCGTCTGTGGGGCGTCGCCGCCAATCTCGCCGTACTCGCCGGCTGGATGTCGCATGACGTCGGGCTCGAACCCACGGCGCAGAAGTACTTCGTCATCGCGGCCCACGCGGCCCGCGAGGGCGGTGACCGCCCCCGCGCGGGAGAGGCGCTCTCCAGGGCCGCCCGGCAGATGGTGCACCTCGGCCGTCCGGATGATGCCCTGGACCTCATGAAGCTCGCCAAGTCCGGTTCCGGGGAGGAGACCCTCCCGCGTACGCACGCGATGCTGCTCACCATCGAGGCCTGGGCGCAGGCGTCCATGGGGCGAGGCCAGGCCATGCGACGCACACTCGGCCAGGCTGAAGAGCTGTTCGTGGCCGACAAGGGCGATGTACCTCCGCCCAGTTGGATGCAGCTCTTCGACGAGGCCGACCTGCACGGCATGCAGGCGCTCGCGTACCGCACCCTCGCTGAGCACGACCCATCCGCCGCGGTCACCGCTCAGCGCCATGCCAAGCGGGCGCTGGAACTGAGGGAAGGCGGCCGCCAGAGGTCCAAGCTCTTCGACTACATCTCCCTCGCCTCGGCCTGTTTCATCGCCGATGACCCGGAGCAGGCGGACCGGTACGCCCGACTGGCCCTGGTCTCGATGGGGGAGACCTCCTCCCACCGCACCTGGGACCGGCTACGCGAGATGTACCGGCTCACCGGGCAGTACTCGGAGTACTCGAAGATCCAGCACCTCCGCGAGGAATTGGAGCTGGCACTGCCCAACAGCCCGTCCAAGCGCAACCGCGGGGTGGCGGTCTGAACGGAACCATGCCGCCGTCCATGTCACCGGGCATCCGGGCGAGGCGGCCGGGCTCGGCAGTGTCTGACAAATCCCCGCCAGGCTCGCGACTCCCTTCGGAGCTGCTCCCCCTGCTCGACTGGGGGACCCTGGAGTTGCCCGGGCACGCGCTCCCCCTGGCTTCGCCGGGAGGTGCCCCCACGCTGCGTGGTCGGCTCGTCCCAGTACGCCTGGTACGGGGGGATCGCCGGGCTGCGGAGGGGGCCACGGACCTGCGATGCGTCCCCCCCGGTCCTGGGGGAGGCTCCATGCCTCCGCCCAGAGGTCCCGGGCACGCCTCCATACCTTGGCTCTGCAGGCTCGGGAAGACTCACCACTCGGCCGGAATGGCGGGGACGACCCCGTCCTGGGTCCAGAGGTCCCGGGGGAGGCTCCACCTCTCGTCCCTGCGGGCCTGGGAAGGCCCCATGGACCAGATGGGCACGGGCGCCGCCCCGCGGGCGGGCGGCGCCAGGTGTCAGACACGACCTAGCGGATCCTGGCCGCCATCACGCAGGCATCGCCTTCGGGCCTGTCCTCACCGAACTCCTCGATCATCGTCCGTACACAGTCCTGCGCCTCGCGTGCCACGGTGAAGCGGGAGGCGAGCGAGAAGAAGCGCTCCACCCTCGATCCTTCGCGTGCGTCAGTGCCCCGGGTTAGCCCGTCCGTGTGGAGCACCAGCAGATCATCGGCCAGCAGCAGCAGTTCGGTCTGCTCGTATTCCGTCCCCGGAGAGGCCCCGAGCAGCATTCCAGCCGGGGGCGTCAGTACCCGCCCCGTCCCGTGCCGGAACAGCAACGGGACGGGGTTTCCGGCCTGGGCCCACCGAAGCGTCTTCGTCACGGGGTCGAAGTGGCAGCACAGCGCGCTGCCCAGCGCCGGCTGGGCGGACGAGTCCAGCAGTTGGTTCAGATGCCCTAGCAGGTCACCGGGCCGGACGCCGGCCATGGCCATACCGCGCAGCGCCCCGAGCAGCATGGCCATCGTGGACGTGGTCGTCACGCCATGGCCCGTGATGTCGCCGACGCTCAGCACCACGCCGCCGTCCGCAAGCTGGACAGCATCGAACCAGTTGGCGCCGATCAGCGTGCTGTCCTCCGCCGCGAGGCAACTGCCCGCCACATCAACCACCGCGGGCCTGTCACCGCTGCCGCGCCAGGACGGCAGGACGGCCTCCCGGAGCTCTGCGGCGATCCGCCGCTCGGTGCGATCGACGTGCTGCTTCCGTGCCAGCGTGTCACGGGACTCACGCACCGCTCGCTGGGACCTGCGCAGTTCGCTGACGTCCCGTAAGACCGCCCACATCGAAGCCGTGCACCCGTCCGCGTCGAGCACCGGCTCGCCAGTCATGTGCAGAGTGCGTACCCTGCCGTCGGACCGGACGATACGGAACTCGCCGTCTATGGGCTTGCCGTCGATCAGGCAGTCCGTCACCATTGCCGTCAGCAGGCCCTGATCCTCGGCGAACACCATGGACGGCAGCTCGTCCAGGGACATCGGACCGCTCTCGATCGGACGGCCGAAGATCTGGTGCAGTTCCCCGGACCAACTGACCTCGTCCGTCAACAGGTTCCACTCCGCGGTGCCGACCCTGCTGAGTAAGGACCCGGTCGCCGGCCGCGGGGCCTCATCGGGCGCTCCCGCGAGCTGTTCGAACGGCGGCAGACCCTCCTTGAGCTGGCCCAAGTGAGTGCCCAGATCATCCAGATGATGGACCGCCAGGTCGCACAGTGCGCGCTGCCAGCGCCCCTGCGGGTCGTCATCGTCCACCATGGCGTCCCTGCGTACCGCGTCCACGTCACCACGCAGACGGCGGGTCTGCGAGATCAACGCGTCCACTGTGCCGCGTCCTGGTGGCTGGGCGGAACGTTCCGCGAACAGATGGGACGGCATGTCGTACTCCGTTTACAGGCGCGCACGGCCAAGTCGTAAGAGATGGACCGGTTACGACTGTTGCACAGAGTGCAAGGGCGCGTAAGGGATTTGGCAACACTCGATACGGTGGTGCTTCCGGCATATGTCGGCGGCGACGGGTGGGCTCCGGGTCCCCCACGGACATTCCGGCTTCAGGTCGTGGCCCTGAGCACCGCGTTCATCGGCGCGCCGGGTTGCAGCGTCAACCCGGGCTTGACGGGCACCTC
This sequence comes from Streptomyces sp. NPDC127084, assembly GCF_042724175.1. Lineage (NCBI taxonomy): Bacteria > Bacillati > Actinomycetota > Actinomycetes > Kitasatosporales > Streptomycetaceae > Streptomyces > Streptomyces sp. NPDC127084. The sequence goes on along the minus strand of NZ_JBHXFA010000093.1, from coordinate 18,806 downwards.
GACCCGACCCGAGTCCACATGGAAGCGCTGTGCCAGCGTCGCCAGCACCAGAACCGCTTCCACCATGGCGAATCGCGCCCCCAGGCACGCCCGTGCGCCCCCTCCGAACGGGAACCAGGCGTGGTCCGGAGCCGCCGGCTCCTCGCTCGTGTCCCAGCGCTCCGGGCGGAACGCGTCCGGCTCGGGGAACCACCTCGGGTCGCGGTGCGCGCTCCACTGGCTCGACCACACCACCGTGCCCTCCGGGACGGGATGTCCACCGAGCGTTGAGCCCTCCTTCGCGATACCCGTCATCAACCACACCGGCGGATACAGGCGCAGGGTCTCCTTCACCACCTGCTCGGTGTACGGAAGCAGCCGCAAATCGTCGAACTCGGGTGTGCGGCCGCCGAGTACCCGCTCCAGTTCCTCCCCGAGCCGCGCACGGGCCTCGGGACTGCGCGCCAGCAGGTACCAGGCCCAGGTGAGAGTGGTGCCCGTGGTCTCATGGCCGCCGATGTAGAGCGTCACCGCCTCGTCGCGCACCTCTTTGTCGGACAGCGGCCGCCCCTGCTCGTCCCGGGCGGCCAGCAGCCTGCTCAGCAGGTCGTCCCGGTCCGCGCCGTTCCGGCGCCGCTCCCCGGTCACCCGTCCGACCTCGGCGTCGATCACGCCCACCGCCCTGCGCAGCCTCCGCCGGCCGGGCGTGGGCACCCAGGAGGGCAGGAACAAGGTGACCCCGCGGAACTCGTCGCCGATCGCCCGCTGGGCCACGTCCATCGCCGCCCCGATCACCCCCTCCCGCCCGGCCGTGTCCACACCGAACAGTGTGCGCACGGCGATGCGCTGGGTGAGCGCCAGCATCTCCCGCCGCACGTCGATCACCTGTCCGGCCCGCCAGATGTCCGCCAGCTCAGCGGCGCACGCCGCCATGGTCGTCGCGTACATCCTGACCTGGCGCGGTCGCACCGCGGGCTGGACCAGCGCCCGCTTGCGGCGCCAGGCAGCGCCCTCCGAGGTCACCACTCCGTCCCCGAGCACCAACGTGAACGCCCACCCCAGCTCGGGATGCCGGAACACGGTCTCGATCCCGGTCAGCAGCTCACCGATGTGCTCAGGACGCGAGACGAACAGCGCGCGTTGCGGTCCCAGCCGCCATGCCACCAGGTCCCCGCACGCGCGCAGCCGGACGAAGAATCCCAGCGGATCGCGGGCGAACTGCGGAAGGTTGCCGAGCCAGGGCAGCCGACGCGGACCGCTGACGACGGGCAGGCCGGACGGCGTGCCGACGGTCTCCCGCCCGGCGGCTTCAGCGGACATACGATGCCTCCTGGCTTCCCGCTCCCCGACGCGGCCAACGGTCAAGCGGACTTTCGGCGTTGGCAGGTGTGCGGCGTGTACACGATCATCCCGGGCGCCGGGATGTCAAGGCCCTTGTCGGACCCTTCGGGATGGTCCGGATCGCTCATACCCGTACGCGGGCGGGATGGGCATCCTCGCTCCATGAGTGAGCCGCACTGCTCGAAGTGCTGTCCCGTCCAACCGCCGGTCCCCGCCGCCCCCGAACCGCTGCCTCTCGGCGCGGTGGTGGGCGCGCTGCTCATCGCCCTCGCGGTCGTCGGTGGCTGGCTCGCGGTGGTGTGGGCAGGGGCGACGCTGTTCCCCGGGTGAGCTCCCCTGGACCGCCCGGCCCACCCTGACGTGTTCCACGCCGCAAACAGGGCAGGCGCTACGTAATGCCCATGCACGCACGCGACGGCGAAGGAGTCGCGATGAAAGCCCTGACCTTGCACGGTACAGTCGATGGCCTCCTTCCCCTGGTCACCGATGGAGATCCCCTGGGCGTCGAGGGCTTCGCCACCCACCGGCTCCCTCTGGACCAGGCACCGGAGGCCTACGACATGTTCCAGAAGAAGCGGGACGGCGCCGTGAAAGTGCTGTTCACCCCCTGAAACCGGCTCCTGGCGAAGCACAGCGGGGCGCGCAGCCGGCGTCAGGTCGCCGTGGGCGGCGCCGTGCGAGATGCCCGAGACGGTGCGGGCATGGTCCGAAACTGCCGCAGGGCCGACTGGGTGCGCCACAGCGCTCCGGCCTCCCAGTGTCAGGCCGGGTCGCGGCCGCCGCGTCGCAGCCCCTTGGGGGTGAGGCGCGGGTGGTACGGACCAGGCGGGACCCAGCGGCGCTCGGCCAGTACTGCCCACCGTCGCGATGCCCTGCCGTTGCGCCGTACTTGTCGGCACCGCGTCCAGGAGATCACCGAGGTGTCCTGATGACCACGTCCTGGAGCCCAGCCGACGTCGACGACCTCGCCCGCCAAGCCCGTTCGCCGCCCGCGCCCCTGCCATGGATATGCGTGCGAGCCATGGAGACCCGAGGCCCTTGTCGGACGTGACTGGTCAGCCTCGCTTGGAAGGCAGGAGCTTAGAGATACGTCATGGCCGTGATCGCCGCAATGACGGTGAGGGGCGTGAGTACCGCGAACCGAGTGCCGGGGCGGTTGCCGGCGTCCACGAAAGCGGCGACGAGCAGGAAGAGAGCCGCCGGGAGGAACCAGAGCATAAGGAACATGGCCAAGAGCACAGACCATGCCAGCAGTCCCGCTCCTACGACGTAGCAGGCCCGGGCGCATGCCTTCGGTCGGTTGCGCATCATGAGCGGGATGACGGCTGTGACCCCGGTCGCCGCATACACCCCGACCAGTTCACGTCCGGACCCGGTCTCCAGTTCGAGTGCGAGCCAGGTCCCGAGAGCGCCCGCGGTCACTGCCGCCACCACTGCTCCTGCCACGGCCCATTTCCACTGCAGAGCCGCAACCCTCTGACTGCCGGCCACCGTGGACCTCCCCGGAACGCGTCTAAATGAACATGTTCAAGATACCTCACGGGCCTGCTCTCGCGGTCGGCAGGATCCCCATCACGGCTCCGGCAGCGAGACGAGCAGCGGACGCAGAACACCTCGAGGCGACGACCGACAACTCGGTGATCGTCGCTTTCGAGACGGGCCAGGTGGCGGACCTGGCGGCTGCCGGCGCGACGGTGAAGACGCGCGTGGGCGAACGTACTCCGCCATCAACGCACCGGGCGACGGCTCGGACATCGGCAAAGGTTCGCTTCTCGTGCGTGACAAGGCAGGCGCACTGTGGTGGTTCCGTGGCACGGGCATCGCGTCGAGGCCACTGGGGCAGCGGTCGTACGGGGCGCCGGATTCCTACCCCTACACGGCCTGGATGCAGCTCAAGGCGTCTGTGCGGTAAGCCGGTTGCCGGGCTTCGTGCTGCCGTCCCGCTCAGGCGACGTTCCACACACCGGTGCGATACGACCACCACGGATTCGGAACCCACGCGGGGTCTGCGGGGCCCATCCCCGACGCCGCCGACCCCACGATGGAGACCGTCCGGGTCGACGCGCGGCACCGCACGGGACGGCGGCGATTCAGTCCACCGGCCAGGTGTGCGCCGGAGCATTGAGATGCATGTAGTCGATGTACTGCCGTGTCATCAGCCGGAGCGCCTCATGGTCGTCGACATGGCTGGCCCCGGCGATGCGGTGGTACATCTCGGCCTGCCACACGGCGCCGTTGCGGACGTTCACACACCGCTGCTCGATGATCCCGAGCAGCGGCTCCCGCCATGCCGCGTCCATGCCGGACAGCTCCAGACCCAGGTGCGCCATCGGCAGCAGCCGCCGCAGTACCAGCTCCGCCACCGGCACCTCGCCCACACCGGGCCAGTACAGGCGCGCGTCGATCCCGTGCCGTGCCGCCTCGTGCAGATTGTCCTCGGCCACCGAGAACGACATACGCGACCACACCGGCCGGTCCTCCTCGACCAGCGCGCGCGTCAGACCGTAGTAGAACGCCCCGTTCGCCAGCACGTCGGCCACCGTGGGCCCGGCCGGGAGAACCCGGTTCTCCACCCGCAGATGGGGACGGCCGCGGGTGACGGCGTACACCGGACGGTTCCAGCGGTAGATCGTCCCGTTGTGCAGAGTGAGCTCGCCCAGCTCCGGGATGTCCCCCTGGTCCAGGGTCTCCAGCGGCTCCTCGTCCTCGCACAGCGGCAGCAGGGCCGGGAAGTAGCGCACGTTCTCCTCGAAGAGGTCGAAGACGCTGGTGATCCACCGCTCCCCGAACCACACTCTCGGACGTACCCCCTGGACCTTGATCTCCTGCGGACGGGTGTCGGTGGCCTGCTCGAACAGCGGGATGCGGGTCTCGCGCCAGAGCTCCTTGCCGAACAGGAACGGCGAGTTCGCCGCCAACGCCACCTGGACCCCCGCGATCGCCTGTGCCGCGTTCCAGTACCCCGCGAACGCGTCGGGCGCCACCTGGAGATGGAACTGTGTGCTGGTGCAGGCGGCTTCCGGTGTAATGGTGTCCGCGTACGTCCTCAGCCGCTCCACCCCGTCCACCGAGATCCGCAGGTCCTCACCCCTGGCGGCGAACACCTGCTCGTTGAGGAGGCGGTAGCGCGGGTTCTCCGACAGAGCGGCTTCTCCCACGTCGCGTTGGCGCAGCGTGGGCAGTATCCCCACCATGACCAGGTGTGCCCCGACGGCCGCGGCACGTTCTTCGGCGTGGTTCAGGGCGTCCCGGATCTCCTTCTCCCAGGCGTCGGGTCCGCCGGCGGTCAGCTCACGCGGAGGAATGTTGATCTCCAGGTTGAACCGCCCCAGCTCGCTCGACCAGGCGGAGTCCGCGATGGCCTCCAGCACGTCGGTGTTCCGCATGGTCGGTTCGGCGGACCCGTCCACGAGGTTCAGCTCGATTTCCAGGCCCACCTGGGGCCGCTCGGCCTCGAAGCGCTCATCCCGCAGCATCTGCGCGAACGCGTCGAGGCACTGCTGCATCTTGTTCCGGTACCGGCGGCGGTCATCACGGGTGAACACCAGCGCCGGGACATCGCGCCCCATCGGCCCTCCCGAGTCTCCTCGGCCGTGGTCCCCAGGTCTCCAGCGTCCCACCACCCGCGCATACTGACCAGCCGGAAGGCTGCCGCACGGTGGCATGCCGCGGCCCGCCCCGCGGACGGCGTCAGGACCGCGCCACGGAGAAACTGAGGCAGTTCGCGCCGTACACCACGCCGTCCAGATGCCCAGGCGTACCCGGGTCGTACGCCGCCGCGAGGTCGACCGTCAGGAAGCCCGGGGGCTGCTCGATCCAGTGCGTGGCGCGCAGCGTGAGATCCCCCTCCAGGAATGTCCCGCTCATGGCGAACGAACCGCGCGGTACAAGCGGATTGGAGGGGTCGGGGAAGAAGCTGAACACCGCGGACACGGTCCCGGCGCCCTCGTCCTCGATGGTCAGGGACAGGCCCGTGATGCCCTGATTGCAGACGTAGCTGCCGAGCCACCTTCCGGTCACCACTTCGGCCCCGCCGTCCTCGGTGGGATCGGTGGGGGAGGGGGCAGGCGGGGGGACGTACGCGGAGGTCTCGGACAGGGGCGAGGAAGGCGAGACCGGCGCGGATACAGAGGGCGAGCCGCCGCCCTGGCCCGACGGCGATCGTCCGGAGCCCGGGAGCGCTCCCGCCTGCCAGGCGATGACTCCGATCACCGCCACCGCCACCGCCACCGCTGACGCGACGAGGCCAAGACCCCGCCGGCCCGGCGGCGGCACCGGAACAGGTACAGGCACCGGAGTGGGCAGGTGAGGGACCGGAGCCGGCCACGACGGCGGGAACGCGGGCATGGGAGTGGGCACAGGGGTCGGCACGCCACCGGGTGGTGCTGTGGCGGGCGGTGCGGTGGGAGGTGCCGGTGTCGCCCACCCGGCCGACGACGCTTCCTCCGGCCGCACCGCACCGCCGTCCGGCGCCCCGGCCGCTACCGTCACGGCGACGGTCCTGGCGTACTCGCGCACGGTCCGGGCGACCGGTGGCGGCAGCCATGCGGCATCCGTGAACACCACCGTCGTCCGCGCCGCTTCCGCCGCGCCGGCCACCACCGCCAGCACTTCGGCGACCGCCGGTCGCTGCCGGGGATCCTTCGCCAGACAGCGCGCCATCAGCGGGCGCAGCCTCGCGGGCACGGCGTCCAACTCGGGCTCCTCGTAGACGATCCTGAACATCAGGCTCTGGGCCGAGCCGGTGCCGAACGGGCCCGTGCCCGACGCCGCGAAGGCCAGCACGGCGCCCAGCGCGAACACATCGCACTCCGGCCCCGTACGGCCGCGCGTCAACTGCTCGGGAGACATGAACCCCGGGGTGCCGATCACGGCGCCGGTACGGGTTATCGCGCTCAGCTCGCTCGCCATCGAGATACCGAAGTCGATCACCCGCGGACCGTCCGGGGCCAACAGCACATTGGACGGCTTCAGATCACGGTGGATCACACCGGCCGCATGGATCACCTCCAGAGCCTCCGCCAGCCCTGCGGCAAGCGACATCAGCGGCCCTTCCGGCCATGCCCCCCGACAGTGCCACCGCCGTGTCCAGGGACACACCCGGCACATACGCGGTGGCCAGCCACGGCGGACGGGCATCCGGATCGGCGTCCACGACCCCCGCCGTAAACACACCGTTGACCCGGCGCGCCGCCGCCACCTCACGGGCGAACCGCTCCCGGAACTCGGCCCCTTCCGTACCCTCCGCCAGCTCCGGACGGACCACCTTGACGGCCACGGCCCGGCCACCACGCGAACGCCCCAGGAACACCCGTCCCATTCCGCCCGCCCCAAGCCGTGCCACGAGCCGATACGGGCCCACTTCCCGTGGATCCCCCGCCTCCAGCGGCTTCAGCGGCTCCATCGCGCACCCCCACATCCGTGTCTGCACACCGCGGATGCCTGTCATGGTGCAGTAGATGAGCGCGTACATGGGGAGTTATCAGGAAACGGGGGTCATACGCGTCCTCGTCCCCCGGTCACGGCACCGGCTCGGCATCCGACGGCGGGCGCCACAGCGCGTAGGCACCGGCGCAGGCCGCCAGCACTGCCACGCAGCCCGTGAAGACCAGCCCCGCGTCGCGCAGTCCCAGCCACATCGCCATGGCCCCCACCCCCACCACGGGCACGGAGATCCCCGTGTAGGCGACGACGAAGAAGGCCGAGATGGTCCCGCCGCGCTGGTCCGCCGGCGCCGCACCGCCGACCAGGGTGAGCGCCCCGCGGAAGCCCAGCCCCTGCCCCGTGCCGCCGCACAGCGCGCCGAGGACCAGCAGTGGCAGCGAGGCGGCGATCAGGGACGAGGCGACGAGCAGCAGCCCGGCGATAAGCACCCCGCAGCCCACCGGAAGTGCCCGTCGCGCCCCGAACTTCCCGGTCAGGCCCTGCCCGAGCGTCGAGGCGAGGAACACGGAGAACACCACGGCGCCCGAGACCGCCAGATTGCGCACTCCCAGTGTCTGCGCGGCGAACGAGGGTGCCACCGCTGTGAACAGCCCGAGAAGGGCGAATCCTGCGAAGGCCGCCGCGGCGGCGGGCGGGAAAACCCCCGTGACCTCCGGCGGCACCCTGATCCCCTGGGGCCTCAGCGGCGGCCACCGCCTGGTGTGCTCGACCGTCTCCGGGAGGAGCCAGGTGATCACACCGGCCACCGCCACCAGCCCGAGGTGGACCAGGAACGGCAGCACCAGCGGCCAGGGCGTGTACTCGGCCAGCACTCCGGAGAGCAGTGGGCCGCAGCCCAGCCCGCCCATGTTCGCCGCCGTCGCGGCGAAGGCGGCCCGCGCCCGCCGCTCAGGACCGGCCAGTTCGATGACCGCCGCGGTGGCGGCGCCGCTCAGCAGGCCGGCCGCGAACCCGGACAGCAGCCGTCCGGCGAAGAGCAGCGGCAGACCGTGTTCCAGCAGGAAGCACCCGGCACTGGCGGCCGAAAGCACCATGGCGCAGAGGATCACCGGCCGGCGTCCGACCTCGTCGGAGTAGTTGCCCGCGACCAGGAGCGCGGTGATCACCGCGATGGCGTACACCGCGAAAACCACGGTCACCATCAGTTCGGAGAAACCGATCTGCTCCTGGTAGAGCCCGTACAGGGGTGTCGGCAGGGTCGTTCCGGCCATGCCCACGGCGAACACCGCCGCCGCCGCCGGATAGCCCGGACGCCGGACACCGCCGGTACCGCCGCGCATGTCCACGCACATCACACCCACACCCCAGGCCCGAGTCCGACAGCGGAGCGCTCCGCATGACACGAAAGGCTGGCACCGCCGCGGGCCCGAGTCCGGCAGCCGCCCCGCCCGGTCGGCGAAGTCCACCGGAACACCAGCCGCAGAGCGCCGCGTGGCCCTTCGGGGAGTCCGGGTCAGGCCCAGGTCTGCGAGTAGTAGTCGCGGTAGTTCCGGCGTCCCTGGGCGGACTGGATCCAGCGGCTGGCGACCAGCAGGAACAGGCTCGCGATGACCACCGCGAGCCCGGGACCGACCGCGCCGAGCGGGCCGAGGCCGGACGCGAGATCGCTGACGATGCCCGTCCCGCTGTATCCGCCTGCCCCGCCGCTGCCTGTTCCGTCGGCTCCTCCGGCCGCGGGTGGTCCGGGTACCGCCGGGGCTACGGCGTCGGGTGCCCGGGAGGCGGCGTCGCCGGGGCTTTCCCGGTTGCCCGGATCGCGCGGAGCCTCCGCGCCCGGGGCCGTCCCGGCTCCGGAACCATCGCCGGGGGCCGGCTGGCCCGCCAGGTCCACCCCCAGCGTCGCCAACGCCTCCGTCACCGGCTGGAAGTACGTGACCCCGCCGCCGACGCAGTCCCCGTTGCCGCCCGATGTCACGCCCAGCGCCAGACCCTGGGCCAGCAGCGGTCCTCCGCTGTCCCCGGGTTCCGCGCACACCGTGGTCTGGATGAGCCCGGTGACCGTTCCCTCGGGATAGTTGACCGTCGCGTTCAACGCGGTCACCCGGCCTGTGCGCAGCCCCGTCGTGCTACCGCTGCGGAAGACCTGCTGGCCGACGACGGGATCGGCGGCTCCCGTGATCCGCACTGCCTGGCCGCCGCCGATCTCCACCACGTCGAGCCGCCCGGACGGCGCCCCGTTGCCGTACCGGACCAGGGCGAAGTCATCTCCGGGGAAGCTGGCGGCGGTGGTGCTGCCGAGCGCCTGGATGCCCCGGCGGTCGCCGAACCACGTGGTGCCGACCGGCCCGCAGTGCCCGGCCGTCAGGATGTACGACTCCCGGCCGTCGGTCACGTTGAACCCCGCCGAACAGCGGTTGGTGTTCGCGAAGATGGGAGCGGCACCGTTCACCCGGGTGCTGAAGGCACCCGCCGACCGCTGCATCTTGACGAACCCGCCGATCCCTTCGGCGACCGTGGACATCCGTTCCCAGTCGTCCGCCGAGACCGTGCTGTCGGCCTGCACCACGACCTCGTTGGTGCGGTAGTCGACGGCCCAGGCGGTGCCGGGCACCCGGGGCGCAGACCGCAACCTCTCGGTCGCCGCGGTGAGCCGGTCCATGCTGTACCGCACGACCTTCGCCTCCGCCCCGGTGCGCCGCACCTCAGCCGCCGCGCCGGTGTCGGTCACGGCCACGACCCGGCGACCCGCCGACCCCACCCAGGTGCCCGCGGTGCGAGCCGTGCCCAGCCGGGTCATCGCGCGTACGGCGGGCTCCGCACCGGGGTCCGCGGCCCGAGCGGTCCCGGATCCGGTCGCCGCGCCACCGGCGGGCTCGCTCGCCACGGCGTTGGACACCATCAGCGAGCCGCTCACCAGCCCGCCGACGGCCGCCAGCCGGACGATCCGCTGGAGGGTCCGTCGTGCGTGCCTCATCCGCAGCCTCCAAGGTCTTACTGACGCGACGTCACCGTCTGTGCGTGACCCTGGAATGCGGGGTCCCTTGTCTATACGCGCGCACGCGCCGCACTGTTCACTGCGGGCTACACGCTCTTCGGTGCGCAGCGGTCGGCGGCACCGGGAATCCGGCACATGGCGCTCGCCGGGAGTACGGGCGGCACCGGAAGTGCCGGAGCGGGCTTCAGAGGTGCCGCAAGCTCAGGAGCCGTTGCGTACGGCTGACAGCAGCCGGGCGCAGCGCGCGCTCATGTTCTGGGCGGATTCGTCCGGATGGGACACCCACCAGCCGACGAGGGCGCTGACCGCACCCGTCCACACATGTTTGAGGGCATCGGCGTCGAGCGCGTCGTCGTTGCCGTGTCCGCGCAGCAGCGCCGCCGTGCCCGAGGCCGCGAGGCCGTCGATGGTGTCGCGGTGCCGACGGGCCGCGTGCCAGGGCTCGGAGTCCGGGGGCAGTGTGCGGTCGTACAGCACGAACCAGGCGCGTCGCTGGCCCCGGAGGGTCTCGAACACCGCGGTGAGTACGGCATGGGCCGGCTGGTCGTCCTCCGGCCAGGGCGACATGGCCGCGGCGATGGCTTCGACGAGACGGCCGCCGATGCGGTCCACGCAGGCCGTGGCGAGTCCGTCCTTGGATCCGAAGTAGCTGTAGAGCATCGGCTTCGTGACGCCCACACTACGGGCGATGTCGGCCATCGACGCACCGGCGTGGCCATGGCGTCCGAACTCCTCCATGGCCGCGGCGACGATCTGCTCCTCGCGCTGGGCGCGGGGCACGCCTTTCGTGCCCGCGCCGCGCCGCGGACCCGTTGCGGTGCTCATGGACATGAGTATACGTTGAGGTAACTTACCAAGCGGTAAATTACCGAGAGGTCATATTCCATGATCGCACGTGTCGAAGCGACTCCCGCCCCGGAGAGCCGCTCCTGGTGGGGCTGGGGCACCATCGGAAAGGCGCTCCCCGACGCCGAATGCGCCGCCCTCGGCGCGCTGGTTCCGGGCGCGGCGACCGAACCCCTACCGGTACCCGACCTCCGCGCCCTCGAGCTGCCGAAGGTACGCGTCCGGCCGCCCGCGCCACTCGCGCCGCTCCTGTCGGACAGCCCGCCCGATCGGGCGGGCCACACCTACGGCAAGGCCTACCGCGATATCGTCCGAGCCCTGCACGGAGACCTCACACCCGCGCCCGACCAGGTCGCCTTTCCACGCACCGAGCAGGACATCGCCGACATCCTCGACTGGGCGGCCGGGGCCGGAGTCGCCGTGGTGCCGTACGGGGCGGGAAGCTCCGTGGCTGGGGGAGTGGAGTACCGCGGTGACCGCCATCGCGGCGTGGTCAGCCTCGATCTGTCCCGGCTCGACCGTGTGCTGGAGATCGACCATGTCAGCCGGGCGGCGCGGATCCAGGCCGGTGCCCTCGGCCCCCACCTGGAGGCCCAACTGCGACCGCACGGGCTCACCCTGCGCCACTTCCCGCAGAGCTTCGAGTTCTCCACCCTGGGCGGCTGGCTGGCCACCCGCGCCGGAGGCCACTACGCCACCCTCCACACCCATATCGACGATCTGGTGGAGTCGCTGCGCGTGGTGACCCCCGTGGGAGTCAGCGAGTCGCTGAGGGTGCCCGGGTCCGGAGCCGGTCCCTCACCGGACCGGCTGTTCCTCGGTTCCGAGGGGACCCTCGGAGTGATCTCCGAGGCTTGGCTGCGACTCCAGGACCGGCCGTGCTACAAGGCCTCGGCCAGCGTGCTGTTCGACTCGTTCCCCGCGGCGATCGACGCCGTACGCGCCATCGCCCAGTCGGGCCTCAATCCCGCCAACTGCCGGCTTCTCGACCCGGGCGAGGCCGCTCTCGCCGGGGTCGCGCAAGGCGGCGAGAGCGTGCTCGTGCTGGGTGTGGAGTCAGCGTACGCCCCCGTCGGTGAACGGCTTGCCGAACTGGTCACGCTGGCCCGCGACCACGGCGGTACACCCTCGGTATCGTCTTCGTCCCCGGCGGCAGCGGGCGGCGATGCGGAGGCCGGCGCCGGTACCGACACGGCCGCCGACGCCTGGCGCTCGGCGTTCCTGCGTATGCCGTACCTCCGGGACGGACTCGCTCGGATGAGCGTCATCAGCGAGACCTTCGAAACGGCCTGCACCTGGGACCGCGCCGGGGAGCTGTACGAGGCGGTACGCGGGCGGCTGGGCGCGGTCGCACGCCGGCTGACCGGTGCGGAGGCGATCGTCAACTGCCGCTTTACGCACCTCTATCCCGACGGCCCCGCGCCCTACTTCACCGTCATCGCGCCGGGACGGCGCGGTGCGGAGGTCGAGATGTGGGACGAGATCAAGAACGAGTCCATGGAGATACTGGGGGACCTCGGCGCCACCGTCACCCATCACCACGCTGTCGGCCGCGACCACCGGCCCGGTTACGACCGGCAGCGTCCGGAGCCGTTCGCCCTGGCCCTGCGCGCCACGAAGCAGGCCCTGGACCCTGCGGGCATCCTCAATCCCGGGGTGCTCATCGACACCGGTGCCGACGCCTGACCCGCGGTCCCGCCGGGAGGCGGCGCCATGGCGGACGGCTGCGTCCCGGCCGGCACCGGCACCGCGTCGACCTGGCCCCGGGGGACGTTCCCTGGGCGGCATTCCGGAGGATGCCCGACGGAGGCGTACGCCCACCCCCGGCGACTGGAAACCGCAGCCCGTACGGGGTGTTCCGGCCCCGCACTCCGCGTGCTGTTCCGCGCTCCGGAGCCGAGGGACGCGACCGGATCACGTAGGCTCCGTGGATGGCCAAGTACTTCGACGTGCACCCCGAGAACCCGCAACGGCGCACCATCACCAGCGTGGCGGATATGATCCGCTCCGGCGCGCTGGTCGCGTATCCGACGGACTCCTGCTTCGCGTTGGGGTGCCGCGTGGGGGACCGGGACGGCCTCGCCCGGATCAGGTCCATCCGCGCTCTGGACGACCGTCACCACTTCACCCTGGTCTGTCAGAACTTCGCGCAGCTCGGCCAGTTCGTAAGGCTCGACAACGACGTGTTCCGCGCGGTCAAGGCGGCGACCCCCGGCAGCTACACCTTCATCCTCCCGGCGACGAAGGAGGTGCCGCGCCAGTTGCTGCACCCCAGGAAGAAGACGGTCGGCGTGCGGATCCCGGACCATGTGGTCACCCAGACCCTGCTCGCCGAGCTCGGCGAGCCGTTGCTGTCCAGCACCCTGCTCCTGCCGGGCGAAGGCGAGCCGCTGACTCAGGGGTGGGAGATCAAAGAGCGGCTCGACCATGTGGTGGATGCCGTGCTCGACTCGGGTGACTGCGGCACGGAACCGACCACAGTCATCGACTACTCCAGCGGTGAGCCCGAGATCGTACGCGAGGGAGCAGGCGACACCGCGCGTTTCGAGTGACCCGCCGGCCCCCTCGCCCCGGGACTCACAGGCCGAGTGAGACGGCCAGGCGGGTGAGTTCCGCGGTGGTGCTGATGTTGAGCTTGGCGCGGATACGGCGGAGATAGGCGTCCACCGTGTGAGCGGACAACCCCATGTGGCGCGCCGTCTGGAGGTAGGTGCGTCCCGCGGCGATATGCCGCAGGGTCTCCTGCTCGCGCGGAGCCAGGGCGGGGGTGGGGTCCGCTGTGTCCGGAATGGCGAGGGTGTGGTCCATGGCGCGTCCTCGGATGTCGTCGCCGACCGGTCTTCGCTGCTCGCACCCTCGGAAGCAGGAGATCACTGGTCGGCTTATTCCTTATGTCCCTTTTAAGGGTGTATTTGGCACGTCATGGCGAGGTCCGCCGACTGTCACAGATGTGTCACCAGGGTGGGTCATGATGTAGCCGTATCGGCACTCACGGTGAAAGTCGCAGGTCACGAGTATGGACTCCGGGTTACCGAGTCGTCACGCCGGAGGGAGGGGCCGTGGCCGCGGCTCCGTTCAGACGAGCCGCAGGGCCGCGGTCCGGGTGCGGGGCGCGGGGACCTGTTCCCACCACCAGGAGATGGACGGAATGTCCAGCGGGTCGGGACTGTCGTCGGTCGGCGTGTCGGTGAACGTCGAGGAGAGTGCTGCCGGGTCGTCGGGCGTGGTGTACCGCAGGGAACTGACGCTCCAGTCCTGGGTGGCCCGGATGAAGGCGGCGAGGCTCTGCAGATACTGCCGCACCTGGGGGCTGCCCTCGTCCTCCAGCCTGGCCCGCAGGCTCATGAAGAGGCACATCGCCCGGTCGCGCTGGGCTATCGCCTTCGTCAGCGCCTCGTCCCTGGTGAGGCCGTACTCGTGCTGGAGCACCCGGATGTTGGTGAGGTAGTAGTGCGTCCCGCGGCTCTCCTTGTGGTGGGAGTAGATGTCGTTGTCCCACGTGGTGATGAACGAGGTCAGCTCACCGGCCGCGCGCACCGCCTTGCTGTCCCGCTCGTACGGCTGGAGTTCGTACCCGTGGCCGATCTCCAGGAACGGCGGCACCACCGAGGTCGCGCCGTCGTACAGGCGCATCAGTGTGTAGTCGTTCAGGTTGGGAACCCTGCCCGCGACACGGTTCTCCGCCTCCCACACCACGGCGAAGAAGTACTCGCGGAGGGTGTCGACCCATCGTCCGACCTGGAGTGGGGTCGCGCAGCGTGACAGCCGGAGCGTCAGATCCCGCAGCGACTCGGCGAGAGGGTCGTCCGTGAGTATCGCTGCCTCGGGATTCTGCGCGATACGCAGCAGCCGCTGGAGTGCCGCGGCAAGCTCGCCCGGCCTGCTGCCGAGAGCGCCTTCCTCGCAGTAGCCGTCGTCGACGCCGAAGAGCCAGATGACGAAGTCGGAGAGGATCGAGATGACCTCCTCGTCGCCTTCGGGGAGGATGCGCGCGGCAAACACACCGATGTCCTGGGTGACGAGGCGACTGCGCCACTCCTTGGAACCGATCTCGAAGGAGTCGGCCCAGGCCGCGGTCCGTGCGTCGATCGCCGCGTGCTCCGGGTGTATCGCGGGCGGGATCGGCGCATAGATCGGAGGTACCACCAGTGCAGGATTCACTTCTCGAGTCCCCTTCGGTTCGTCGGCGCCGGCGAGCGCCTGCCGCGGGCGTATACGGACCATGGCCGGAACCCCACGCTGAGTGATCAACTACGCGGCATCGTAATTGACCGGAAGTCGGCACTCCAGCCCCGCGGGGTGTCTGGTGTTACTCAAGGGAACCGGGCTTCGGCCGCTCCCGCGATCAGACCTCGATATGCGAACCCATGTTGACCGTCTGGTCGCGGGGCAGGCCGAAGTACTCGGCGGCGTCCGCCGCGATGTAGGAGGTGGCGATGAACAGCCGTTTCCGCCAGGGGGCCATCGTCGGTGCCTTCCCCCGCCGGAGTTCGATCTTCGACAGGAAGTACGAAGCCTGGCCGTTCTCCAACCGGCCCTCGGTCACGCCGGGTTCGAGCAGTGCCAACGCACCGGGCACATCCGGGGTCTCCATGTATCCGAAGCGGGCGGTGACATGGATGATCCCGTCGTCCGCGTAGCCCAGGTCGTCGACCACGATCCGCTGGTCGTCCGGGACCCGGGGCACCGGCTCGGTGACCAGCGCCAGGATCACGACCTGCGCATGGCGGACGTGATTGTGCTCGACGTTGGCCCGCAGGGCGAGCGGCGCAGTCTCCTTGCCGCGGTTGAGGAAGACGGACGTACCGGGAACGCGGAGCGTCCATGCCTTCCCGCTGCGCAGGTCCTCCACGAACTCGCGCAGCGAGCCCTCGCGGCGCGCGCGTTCTTCGGTGACAAGCGCACGGCCGCGCTGCCAAGTGGTCATCACGGTGAACGCGACAAGGCCGATCAGCAGCGGAATCCATGCCCCGTGCACCAGCTTGGTCAGGTTCGCGGCCACGAACAGCAGATCCACGGCGAGCAGCGCCGTCGCGCCGATGCCGATCAGCCACAGCGATGTGCCCCACTTCGCGCGGGCGACGTAGAAGTAGAGCATGGTGGTGATGGTGATGGTGCCGACCACGGCCATACCGAACGCGTAGGCCAACGCGGCCGAACTGCGGAACGCGAAGACGAGAGTGAGTACCGAGGCCATAAGCAGCCAGTTGATCCATGGCACATAGATCTGGCCGATGGCCGACTCCGAGGTGTGCGCGATCCGCAGCCTGGGCAGATAGCCGAGCTGCGCCGCCTGCGAGGTGACCGAGTACGCGCCGGTGATGACCGCCTGCGAGGCGATCACGGTCGCCGCCGTGGCCAGCAGCACCATCGGCAGCCGTCCCCAGTCGGGTACCAGCAGAAAGAACGGGCTGCTGACGTTGCGCGGATCGGCCAGGATCAGCGCACCCTGGCCGAGGTAGCTGAGCATGCACGCGGGAAATACCAGGATCAGCCAGCCACGGGTGATCGGCCTGCGCCCGAAGTGCCCCATGTCGGCGTACAGCGCCTCCGCGCCGGTGACGGCGAGCACGACCCCCGCGAGGGCGAAGAAGGCGATGCCGAAATGGCCGGCCAGGAAGCCCAGTGCATAGCTGGGGGACAGCGCCTTGAGGATCTCCGGGTGATCGGCGATTCCGGCCGCCCCGCACGCCCCGATGGCCAGGAACCAGACGATCATCACCGGCCCGAACACCCGGCCGACCGCGGCCGTTCCCCTGCGCTGCACAAGGAACAGCGCCACGATGATCACGGCGGTGATCGGCACGACCAGCTCTTCCAGCGACGGCTGAACCACCTTGAGTCCTTCGACCGCGGACAGCACCGAGATCGCCGGCGTGATCATGCTGTCGCCGAAGAACAATGAGGCGCCGAAGATGCCCAGGGCCGCCAGCACGGCGGCGGACCGCCGCCCCCGCTGCGCGTTCCACCGCCGCAGCAGGGTGATCAGCGCCATGATCCCGCCCTCGCCGTCGTTGTCGGCGCGCATCGCGAGCAGCACATAGGTGATCATCACGATGATCACCACCGCCCAGAAGACGAGTGAGACGACCCCGTACACGTTCTCCGTGCTCACCGGGACAGGGTGCGGGTCACTCGGGTTGAAGACGGTCTGGAGGGTGTAGATCGGGCTGGTCCCGATATCGCCGAACACCACGCCGAGCGCGCCGACCACCAGCGCGAGGCGCACCGTGTCACGCGCTCCTTGGCCACGGACCCCCGGCGGCTGCGGTGCCGGTCCGCCATCCGGACCGGTCTGGTGCCGGCGATCGCTCATGGCCGCTCTCCTCAGCGCAGGCGCAAGTGCGGGCAGGTTGCCCGGCCCGTCGCGCCGGACGATACCGGCCGACCGCCTGACGACCCGGCGAACCACCCGCGGACCTGCCGGGATTCGGCGTGATGCGCCAGGGTTCCCGCCGTCCCGCTAGGCCGTTGGTGGCTGGACGCCCGTTCGGCGCAGCCTTGCTGCCGTTGAAGATCCCCCGGTGAGGCGGCGTGCCTATGCTCGTCTTATGTTCCTAGTTGTCTATGTTGTGGTGCTTCTTGCGTGCCCGTTGCTCCATACGTTCGCCGACCGGAAACCCAATCGGCGGACGCGCTTTCGTGTCACCGAGATCTGGCTGCTCTGGTTCGTGGGTGCCAGTGGCCTGCTGTCCGTACTCACCGGCCTGGGGCATATCGGCCCCAACGCTCCTGAGATCGCCGACGGCATCGGCTTCGTCCACAGCGCCTTCCAGTGGGAGGTCGGCTGGGCCGACATCGCGGTCGGCGCCGTCGGCTTCCTGTCCATCTGGCGCCGCGACTCCTTCATGACGGCTGCGGTCATCGCGCTGGCGATCCTGTACTGGGGGGACGCCGTCGGCCACATCATGCAGCTTGTCGCCCACGGCAACAGAGCCCCGCAGAACGTGCAACCGATCTACACCGACATCCTTCAGCCCCTGGTCGCCGTGCTGCTGCTCATCGCCTACCGCCGCCAGGGTGGCGGGCGGGACACGGCGACCCAGGGCCGGATCCCGTGATGGCGAAAGCGGAGACCCGGGCCGTACGGCACGCGGACCCGGGGTACACGAGATCTCCCGAATCGCGGTCAGCTTGTCAGCTCGTCATGCAGTTCGTCATGCAGTCCATCGGACGGCTGCGCCCGGTTGCGCCTTCTGCGACGGATCAGCACCCACGTCGCGATGAGCCCACACACGATGAGAGCGGCCACCGCCCCGATGACGTACAGGTGTGTGTACGAAGCGGGTTCCTTCCACGGAGAGAGCGACACCGTCGCCGTCGCCGAGCGTTTGGCCGGACCGCTCTGCAGTACCAGGGTGGCCTTCCACGGGCCGTCGGGCAGGCGCCGGTCGAGTGGCACGACGACCTCGCCCGAGTCGTATGAGCCCAGAGTGGTGCCTGGGGGAGCCTTGAACGGCCCTGCGGTGACGCCGCCGGGGCCGTCGGCGAGGGTGAGCTCACCGCTCAGGTCCACGGCACGTCGGCCGAGGTTGCGCACGACGGCGGTCACGCTCGGACGGCCCTGCTTGTCCCGGAAACCCCTCAACTTCTCGATGACGAAGTCCGACAGCGGCTCTCCACCAGGACCCACGTCGAGATAGACGCGCACTCCGACGCGGTGGACGCTGCCGACGTTGTGCGTGGCGTCCGGGGGAGCCTGGGCTTCGGCCCAGACGACCGCGTATCGCTCGCCGTCCAATGCGGTCCTGGGAACCGTGAGGGTCAGCATGACCTGGCCTCTGGTCCGGGGCTTCAGATCGACCGCACTCGGTTCGACCTTGATCCACCCCGACAGTTCGTTGGCGGTGCGCTTCGGACCGAACGTGAACGCGTTCTTGTGAATGGCCGCGGAGGCGGGGTAGAGGTCGAGACGGCGGGATTCGGCCGACTTGTTGTAGACCTCGATCCTTCGCTTGATGGTGGTGCCCGGCCTGAGATGGTCGACGATGTACCTGCGAGCGCGCGGGTCGTCGCGCCGGGCCACCGGCGCGTCGACAAGGCGCACACCGATCAGACCCGGCTCCGGGTCGGCCACAGGCGTGGCCATGACGGAGGCAGCGGTCAGCACACCCAGAGAAGCCGGCGGGGGGGGGGCGCGGCGGGGGCCGGGGTGCGCGGGTGGGGGTGGGGGCGCCCCCCACGGCCGGTGCGATGTCAGCGGTGAGCTGGGAGAGCACCCGTGCCGTCACCGACTCGACCTGCTCCCGCAGATAGCCGT
>NZ_JBHXFA010000092.1:24585-31356 GCF_042724175.1 Streptomyces sp. NPDC127084 | reverse complement strand
GGAGTCGGGCCACTTGACGCCGTCTCTGAAGCTCAAGCGCAATGTGGTGGCCAAGGACTACGCGGACGAGATCGAGGCCATCTACCAGAAGTAGACGGGTAGTCGGGGCATCACAGGAGTGGTGCTCAGAAGTCCTCGGCGAGGACCCGTTCCAGCGTGCGTTCGGCGAGCGCGGTGATGGTGACGAACGGATTGACACCGATGGAGCCCGGTACGAGGGCTCCATCGGTGACGTATATGCCGGGCGCCCCGCGCACCCGGCCGTAGGCGTCGGTCGCCCGCCCCAGCACACAGCCGCCCAGCGGGTGGTAGGTGAAGTCGTCGGCGAAGGTCTTGTTGCCGCCGAACAGGTCGTAGCGGTAGATCGTGACGTTGGCCTTGTTGATCCGGTCGAACAGGGTCCTGGCCGAGTTGACCGAGACCTGGCTCTGGGCTCTGGTCCAGTCGAGCGCCAGCGCGCCGGTGGCCCTGTCGTAGGTGAAGCGGGCGCGCTCCGGATTCCGGGTGATCGCCAGATACAGGCTGATCCAGTGCTCGAAGCCCATGGGCAGCGGGGCGATCTCGGCGAAGACCGGGTTGGCGGTGTTGGACCAGTCGTCAATGCCCATGACCGGCATGGTCGCCTGGTTGGCACCGACGGTGTCCCAGAGGTGATTGGCGCGGGCGGTCATGACGTTGCCGTTGGGCCCCCAGCCGCAGCCGACGTCCGGGCTGAGGTCAGGCAGGGCGCCGGTCTCACGGGCGCGCAGCAGGAGTTCGGTGGTGCCGAGGCTGCCGGCACTGAGGAACAGCCGGTCGCAGCCGATCTCCCGGGTGGCGACGACCTTGCCGGTCAGGTCGATCCGGTCGGCGGTGACGACATAGCTGCCATCGGGCTCTCTTCGGATGCCACGGGCCCGCTGGAGGGTCTCTATGGTGACGTTCCCGGTGCCGATGGCGGCGGCCAGGTAGGTGCGGTCGAGGCTGCGCTTGCCGTGGTTGTTTCCGTAGATGACCTCCCCGGCGAGCGCCGACCTGGCGACCTGCCCGGCGGCTTCGCGCTCCATGTACCCGAAGTCGTACACATTGGGCACGAATACGGTCCGCAAACCCGCCTTGGCGGCGTGCTTGCGTGAGATCCGGCTGAAGCGGTACCACTCCGTGGACTCGAACCAGGACGCGTTGACGGTGTTGACGCCGAGCATCGCGTTGGCGCGCGGGAAGTACGTGTTGTACATGGCGTCGGCGTCGACACCGGGCAGCATCTCGCTGAAGTAGGCCCGTTGCGGGGTGACGGCCATTCCGCCGTTGACGAGCGATCCGCCGCCGACACCGCGCCCCACGTACACGGACATGTCGGCGAAGCGGACGCGGTCGAGGACCCCCGGGTAGGGGCTGATGTCCTTGTTGACGACGTCAAGCCACAGGAACTGGGCGAGCGGTGCCTCGGTACGGCTGCGGAACCACATGGATCGCTGGTCGGGAGTGCTGGTGGCGCAGAAGACCTTTCCGTCGGGGCCCGGGGTGTCCCACAGGCGGCCCATTTCCAGGACGAGGGTGCTGATCCCGGCCTCACCGAGGCGCAGCGCGGTGACCGCGCCCCCGTAGCCGGAACCGATGACGAGGGCGGGGACGCGGGTGCCGGCGGCGGACCGTTCGGCGGCTCGGGCCGGAGCGGCCCCGATACGGGTGAGGCCGAGTGCCGCTGCGGTCTGGAGGGCGCCGAGACCCAATAGGTGACGACGCGTCAGATTTGATGTCATGCGCGCAGCATGGGCGGAATTTTCGATTCCGCCTATAGGATCGCGCAGTAATTTTTCCGCGCGGCGCAAGAGTGCCTAATGCGCCAGGAGTGGCGCAAATGATGTGCCGTTGCCCGGGGCGCCGAGGTTCACGGTGGGACCGCACCCGTGGTTCCGCTGCACGGGGCGGTTTCGCGCTGCCGCACCCCTCCCCCAGAGCTGCGGCGCCCGGGCGGGTCGGGGTTTTCGTACTCGATCGGCGGACGGCCTCAGGCATGCGGGGGTTCGCGCATCCCCTTGGGGCCGGGGGCGGCGGAAGTGACGCGGAAGCCGCAGCGGAGCTCTAGAGCAGGGCCTTGAGCTGCTCCGCGAGCAGGTCCCAGCGCCACTTCTCCTCGACCCAATCACGGCCCCGCTCACCCATCCGGCGGCGCAGTTCCGGGTCCTGGAGCAGGGTCACGATCCGGTCGGCCGAATCCTCGGGTCGGTCGCCGCGCACCACCCAGCCCGTCTCGCCGTCGAGCACCGCGTCCGGCGCACCGCCCGAGTCCCCGGCGACCACCGGGAGGCCGGTGGCCGAGGCCTCCAGGTAGACGATGCCGAGGCCCTCCACATCCAGTCCGCCACGGCGGGTGCGGCAGGGCATGGCGAAGACATCCCCGGCGCCGTAGTGCGCGGGCAGTTCCTCCCAGGGGACGGCACCCGTGAAGCGGACGGAGTCCGCGACGCCGGTGGAGCGGGCGAGCCGCCGCAGGTCGTTCTCGTACGGGCCGCCGCCGACGATCAGCAGCACCGCGTCGGGCACCCCGGCGAGGATCGCGGGCATGGCCCGGATCAGGGTGTCCTGGCCCTTGCGCGGGACCAGCCGGGAGACGCAGACGACAACCGGGCGTTCGCTGAGGCCGAGGCGTTCGCGTACGGCGTCGCCGCCCGAGCCGGGGTGGAAGGTCTTCTCGTCGACGCCGGGTGGCAGTTGGACCATCCGCCCGGCCGCATCAGGCGTCAGCGCCGCCGCGATCCGCGAGCGGGTGTACTCCCCGAGATAGGTGATGGTGTCCGTGCCCTCGCCGATCCGGCGCAGCAGTTGCCGCGACCCGGGAAGCTGCGCCCACCCCGCCTCATGCCCATGGGTCGTGGCGACCAGCCGCCGCGCACCGGCGCGCCGCAGCGCGGGCGCCATCAGTCCGAGCGGGGCGGCGGCCCCGAACCACACCGAGGTGCAGCCGTGCTCCCTGAGCAGCCCCACCGCACGCCGGGTGACCCGAGGAGTGGGCAGCAGCATGGTCGTACGGTCCCTGATCACAGTGAACGGCTGTTCGGCATCGAACGCCGCAGTCGCCTCGATGCCCTCACGGCCGCGCTTCCAGGTGGAGGCGTAGACGACCAGCCGCTCGGGATCCAGGCGCAACGCCATGTTGTGCAGGAATGCCTGGATCCCGCCCGGTCGGGGCGGGAAGTCATTGGTGACGATCAGGGTCTTGTCCATCGCCGCCGACAGTACCAACGGCGGCGGGGCCGCTCGCTCCCGCTCAGGCGTTCGCGGCATCATGGCAGCTCACACCAATTGCAGTACGACAAACACGTGAGGTGATCATGCGAGGTGCGGCACGCACAGCCCTCCCCGTCGCGGGGTGGGTGGTCACCAGGACGGTGCTGCTGCTCTGGGTGCTGAAGGTGCTGTACGTCGCCGGGCCCGATGTGACCAGCGACGTCGAGGTGATCTACCAGGGCTGGTACGAGGTGCTCAAGACCGGCACATACCCGCTGGACGACGTCACCTGGCAGTACCCGCCCGCCGCCGCGCTCGCCATCCTCGCCCCCGGCGCACTGCCCTTCCTCGGTTACACCAACGCCTTCTTCCTGCTCTCGCTGCTCTGCGACGCCCTCGTCTTCGGGCTGCTGACGTACGCGGGACGCCGACCGGAAAGGTCCCTGAAAGGCGTCTGGGTCTGGGTGATCGGGGTGCCGCTGCTCGGGCCCACCGCGTACGCGCGCTACGACCTGATGGTGACCGCCGTCGCGGTGGCGGCCCTGCTCGCGGCGGCACGCAGACCCGCGCTCGCCGGGGCGCTCGCCGGTTTCGGCGCGATGCTGAAGGTCTGGCCGCTGCTTCTGCTGACCGGGATGCGGCGCGGCGCCGCGGCACGCCGCTCGTGGCTCGCGGCCGGGGCCGCGGTGGGCGGACTCCTGCTGGCCTTCGGCGCGGCGATGCCGGGCGCGCTGGCGTTCCTCACCTTCCAGCGCGACCGGGGCACGGAGGTCGAGTCGCTGGGCGCTCTGGTGTTCCATGTGGCCCGGCACTACGGGTGGGAGGGAGAGGTACTCCTCAACTACGGCTCGGTGGAGTTCCTCGGCCCGTACGTTCCGCTGGTGAGCCGGGCGGCACTCGCGCTGACGGCGATGGCGTTCGCCTGGCTGCTGGTCTGGCGGCTGCGGGCCCGGGAGTTCACGGCGGGAACGGCGGCGGACGCGGCGTTCACCGCGGTGCTGCTGTTCACCACCACCAGCCGGGTGATCAGCCCCCAGTACATGATCTGGCTGGTGGGCCTGGCGGCGGTGTGCCTGGTGTTCCGTACCAGCCGGATGGCACTGCCCGCCTGCCTGGTGCTGCTCGCCACGGGGGTCACGTATCTGGAGTTCCCCATCTGGTTCGCGGACGTGGTGACGAGCAGCCCGCGCGGGATCGCGCTGCTGGCCGTCCGCAACGGGCTGCTGGTCGTGGCGTCGCTGCTGGCCTGCCGCAGGCTGTGGACCAGCACGGTCCCGGGGGCGGTGGACCGGGCGGCGGGAGTCGGGGGTGACTCGCGGGATCAGCCGGTGCGGGACAGGGAGTTGCAGGGCTCCTGAGGGACGGCACCGTCCGGCGCCGTCCGACGGAACAGCCATACGAGCGCCGCGCACTGCACCCCGGCGGCCAGGGCCATCGCCAGGCAGACACCGGGCAGGCCGAAACCTGACAGCACGTAGGCGAGCGGAAGCTGCACGAGTGTGCCGGCGACGGTGACGTGCAGCAGGCGCGGGCCGCCACCGCTGCCCTCGAAGACCCCGCCGATCGCGATACAGCAGGACAGCAGCACCAGATACGGGCCGGCGCAGCGCAGGAACAGCGCACCCGCCTCCACCACCTCCTCGTCCGCGCCGAAAACCCGCATGGCGGTGGGCGCGAGGGCGAGCAGGGCCAGGGCAGCGCCCGCTCCGAGCGCACCGGACAGCAGCAGTGCCTGCCGGCCCACCGCGCGCCGCGCGTCCTTCCCGGCACCCAGTAGG
Source organism: Streptomyces sp. NPDC127084 (assembly GCF_042724175.1). Taxonomy (NCBI): domain Bacteria; kingdom Bacillati; phylum Actinomycetota; class Actinomycetes; order Kitasatosporales; family Streptomycetaceae; genus Streptomyces; species Streptomyces sp. NPDC127084. The sequence goes on along the minus strand of NZ_JBHXFA010000092.1, from coordinate 26,368 downwards.
TGGGCGGTGTGGATCGAGGCCGCCTGCCGTACCGCGTAGAACGCCATCGTGGCGATGTACATCGACTTGGTGGCGATCCCGTACGCGGCGACGGCTGTGACACCGAGCCTGGCCACCACGGTGATGAGCACGAAGGCGCCCGTCATCCGTACGACGAAATCCGCCGCCATGGGCAGGCCTGTCCTGGCGGTGGCGCGCAGGCAGTCCCCGACCGGCCTTGGGCACGGGGTGCCTCGGGCGGCGCGCAGCAGGGCGTTGCGGCGCAGGGCGACCAGTCCGGCGGCGAGCGCGGCGGACCGGCCCAGCACGGTGGCGACGGCCGCGCCCCGGATGCCGTACCGGTCGATGAGCAGCGGGTCGAGCACCAGGATCAGACCGTTGGCGAGGAAGGCGAGGCGCATGGGGGTGCGGGTGTCGCCGGCGCCCTTGAGGATGCCGTCCAGGACATGGGCCGCGAACAGGACGGCGGTACCGGGCAGTGAGATGGCGAAGTACCCCGCGGCGAGGGTGCTCGCGGTGTCGCTGCCGCTGCCGCCGCCGAGCGCGAGCCGGGCGAGGGGCTCACGCAGCATCAGGCCACCGACGGCCACGGGCGGCACGAGCACCGCGCACAGGGCCCAGCCGCCGCGCATCGCGGCCCGTATCCCCGCGGGGTCCGCCGCCCCGCGCGCACGGGCGACGAGCACGGTGGTGCCGGTGCCCGCCATGAGGACCACGCCGAGGAGCAGGTTCTCCATACCGGTCGCGACGGCGACGGCGGCGACGGACGGGCCGCCGAGCCGGGCCACCCAGACCATGTTGACGATCCCGGCGGCTACACCGGAGAGCAGCTCGAAGTAGACCGGGTACGCCAGCGTGACGAGCCGTTTCCGGTGTTCCATGTCCCCCCACCTCTATCCCGTGGTACATCGATTCGAGGTACCACGGATAGAGGTACCATGACGCGGTACCTCTCACAACCCACCGGGAGCGCGCCGTGCTCGAACTGACGATCCTCGGCTTCCTCGCCGAACAGCCCCTGCACGGCTACGAACTGAAGGAACGCATCGGGGCCCTGAGCGGACACGTCCGTCCGGTCAGCGACGGGGCGCTGTACCCCGCGATCACCCGCCTGCTCAAGGCGGGCAAGCTCGCCGAACACCCCCAACCGGGCACGAGCGCGGCGCCCCGGCGCACGCTCTCCCTGACCGAAACCGGCCGCGCCGACCTGCTGGAACGACTGCGCCACCCCAAAGACGCCGACATCACCGACGGCCAGCGTTTCTTCACCGTGCTCGCCTTCCTCAGCCTGCTCCCCGACCGGGCCGAGCAGGCGGCGGTGCTGCGGCGGCGCAAGGAGTTCCTGGACACCCCGGCGAGCTTCTTCTACCGGGATGGCGAGCCGGTCCGCGCGGAGGAGGCGGCGGATCCGTTCCGTCGCGGGATGTTGCGGATCGCGCGGGCGACGGGGGCGGAGGAGCGCCGCTGGCTCACCGAGGTCCTGGCGGACCTCGCCACCTGAGCACCACGCGCCCCGTTGCACGGGGGCGGGGTTGCGCGGTGTTCCGCACCCCGCACAGCGGGCCGGAGTGTCCGGCCTCAAACACCGGCCAGGCTGGGATGTCGGAGGCTACCCGTACCCGGGGCGCCGGGTCTCGCGGTGCACCCCCACCCCGCACAGTGGGCCGGAGTGTCCGGCCTCAAACGCCGGCCAGGCTGGGATGTCGGAGGCTACCCGTACCCGGGGCGCCGGGTCTCGCGGTGCACCCCCACCCCGCACAGTGGGCCGGAGTGTCCGGCCTCG
>NZ_JBHXFA010000092.1:0-24350 GCF_042724175.1 Streptomyces sp. NPDC127084 | reverse complement strand
GGGCGCCGGGTCTCGCGGTGCACCCCCACCCCGCACAGTGGGCCGGAGTGTCCGGCCTCAAACACCGGCCAGGCTGGGATGTCGGAGGCTACCCGCACCCGGGGCGCCGGGTCTCGCGGTGCACCCCCACCCCGCACAGTGGGCCGGAGTGTCCGGCCTCAAACACCGGCCAGGCTGGGATGTCGGGGGCTACCGCTACAGGGTGGGGTACACCGCGACACCCCGCGCCCCGTACAACGGGGGCACCACGGGGTGCGGGCACCCCGAGTAACCCAGGTCCTCATCGGGAGGGGAGCAGGCGGTGGCGGAGGTACGCGCGCCACTCCGCGGTGAAGGCGGCTCGCGAGGCGCCCAGGACCTCGCGTAGGGCCTCGTCCAGGCCCTCGCGGGGCACCGCGCGGTAGAGATCCACGAGGGCCGCCTCGCCGTAGCGCTCGGCGATCAGCTCGCAGGCGAGCCAGGCGCCCTCGTACGCGCGGCCCAGCACCTCCGCGTCCGCGCCGAAGCGGAAGTCGGCGTCGGTGGGGAGCGCAGCGGGGACCTCGCCGGTGCGAACCGCGCGGTGCAGGGCGGGGGCCGCCTCGGCGGGCGGGCGGGGGGCGGCCCGGTAGGCGGTCCAGTCGGCGAGGCCCTCCGAGAGCCACATCGGTGTGGCCGACGAGGTGTCCGCGCGGGTGGCGACATGGGTGGTCTCGTGGGTGAGGACGAGCCCGCGGCCGAACGCGCTCAGTGTGTCGTACGCCTCCGGGTTGACGATCACCCGCTCACCGCGACCCGTGGTGACCGCCGCTATGCCCCGGTAGCCCGCCGCGGGCGCGCCCAGCAGTCGACCCATGGCCTCCAGGGAGTCCGGCACCAGGACGACCACCCGGCCCGCCCAGCGCCCCGGCCAGGCGGCAGACACCTGGGGGACCGCGCGGTCGGCGTCCGCCGCGATCCGGCGCAGCCGGGCGAGGTCGCGGCCGGTACCGAGGACCAGGCTGCGGGTGCCGCGTACCACCTGGACGTCGCCCTGCTGCCACAGCTGCTGGGCCCCGCCCCGCCCCGCGCGGTCGGCTGTGACGTACCAGCGGCCGTCGCGCACGGCGAGTTCGAGGGTGCGGGCGGTGGTCACGGGAGCGCTGTCGTACCCGTCGAGCCGGTAGCGCAGGTCGGCGTCGGCCGTGGCCCGGTCTCCGGAGCGGCGTACCCCGGTCAGCCGGTACTCCCACGACCGCAGCGGCACATCCGCGAGGTTGGCGAACTCCTCGCGGCCCGACGCGCGCAGTTCGCCGTCCAGCGCGGCGAGGTAGCCCGCCTCGTCGTGGCGCAGCACCGCGGTCGCGCGACTGTCCAGGGTGCGCTGGATCTCCCGGGATGTGGTGTCCGGCGCCGGCTCGGCGCAGCCGCCTGCGGCCAGCAGCACCCCGGTGGCGACGAGCGCCCACGCCCGCCGCCGCCATACGGTCCCGCGTCCGGGAGAGCCCTGATCAGCCACCCGGTCGATAGTACGGGGACGGCCGGTCAGGGACGGGTGACGGAGGCGATCGGCATCATGCCCACCGGGTCGTAGCGCACCGCCGCGCCGGGGTAGGGCGCGTGGACCACCTGACCGTTGCCGACGTACATCGCCACATGGCTGGCGTCGGAGCGATAGGTCACCAGGTCACCGGGCAGCGCCTCCGACAGGGGCACCTGTCGTCCGGCGGTGCGCTGCGCCTGGGACGTACGCGGCAGACCGACGCCCGCCTGTGCGTACGACCACTGCATAAGCCCCGAGCAGTCGAAACCGTCCGGGCCGCTGGCCCCCCAGACGTACGGCCTGCCGAGCGCGCTCTTCACCGCCGTGACGGCGGCGGCTGCGCGTGAGGACGCGGGGCCGGCCGGCAGGACCGGCGGCAGCCCGGCCCGTCCCGAGCGGGAGGCGCGGCCGTAGGCGTCGCGCTCGGCGGACGGAAGGGCGCTCAGCATCCGCCGTGCCTCGGCCAGCTTTGCCTCGACGGTGCGCTTGTGGCGCGCGACGGCGACCCGGTCCTCCTCCAGCTCCACCAGCTTGCGCCTGGCTTCGGCGCGTTCACGCGCCAGCGTGTGCTGGGCGTGGCGCAGATCGCGCAGTGCGGCGGTCTGGCGGTCGCCGATCCGGCCGAGCAGCTCCGCCTTGCCGAGATACGAGTCGGGATCGTCCGAGAGCAGCAGCGCCAGGGCCGGATCGATACCTCCCGAGCGGTACTGAGCCCCCGCGACGGCGCCGAGCGCCCCGCGCATCGTGTTGACGCGCTCCTGGCCGCGGGCCGCGCGGTCGCGCATCGCGGACACCTCGGTGCGCAGCCGGGCCACGCGTTCACCGGCCGCGTTGTAAGCCTCCGTTGCCCGCTCCGCCTGCTCGTACAGCCGGTCGACCTGCGCACGGGTGGGGGCGGCCTGCGCCTGGGCCGGGGCGGCGGGGGTGCCGTGCGGTTCGGCCCCGGCCGCAGTCGCACCGAACGCGGCGGCCGCGGTGGCCGCCGCGGCCGACAGCAGGGTGCCCCGCGCACCGCGGGGCAAACCGGAGAGCCCCGACGACGGGGTGGTTCGGCGATGGGACGCCACAGGAGCCGCACTCCCTTCCGCTGGACGGGCGGCCCGGTGGCCGCCGCGCGGCAGAGAGTAGCCGCGCGGTCACGCGGCGCCAAAAGCCTCACAAAGGGCGAATAGCGACGCCCCGCCGTAGACCACGAGGTCACCGGCGGGGCCACTGTCAGCCGACCGTCCCGCGATTCGCCCGATCGGGCGCTGCGGAATGTGAACGGCTTCAGGTCCGGCGGTTCAGATCCGGACGCCGAACTGGAAGGTGCCCATGTAGTCCATCGACTCGTAGCGGACGTAGGCACCCGGCTTCGGGGCGTGCAGGATCTGGTTGTTGCCCGCGTACAGGCCCACGTGGGAAAGGCTGTTGAAGAAGACCAGGTCGCCCGGCTTGAGCTGGCTGCGGCCGATCTTCACGCCGTCGTTCTGCTGGGTGTAGGTGGTGCGCGAGATACTCACGCCCGCCTGGCGGTACGCCCACTGCGTCAGACCGGAGCAGTCGTACGAGTTGGGGCCCTCGGCACCGGAGAAGTAGGGCTTGCCGATCTGGGTGGCGGCGGCGCTCAGCGCGGCACCTCCGCGCTGCGACGCGGGCACCTCGTTGCCGAGGTCCACGCGCTCGCCGGCAGCGCGGCTGGCACGCTGCTCCTCTTCCTGGAGCTTCGCCCGCTCGGCCGCCGTGAGGGTGTTGAGCAGTTCACGCGCGTCGGCGAGCTTGGCCTGGAAGGACTTCTTCTTCTCGCCGAGCGTCTTGCGTATGTCCTCGAGGTCGCCGAGCTTCTTGGCCGCCTCGGCCCGCTGCTGCGCCAGGGTGCGCTGCTTGGCCTGGATCTCCTCCAGCGCCTGGGTCTGCTTTGCCCCGAGCTGGTCGATCGCGGACGCCTTCTCGAGGTAGGTGTCCGGGTCGGAGGAGAGGAAGAGCTGGAGGGCGGGGTCGACACCGCCGGAGCGGTACTGCGCGCTGGCCACCGAACCGAGCTTGCCCCGCAGCTCGTTGACCTCGTCCTGACCGCGTGCCACCTGGTCCTGGATCGCGTCGACCTGCTTCTGGAGCTTGGTCTGCTGCTCCTTGGCCCCGTTGTACTCCTCGGTGGCCTTCTCGGCCTCGTGGTACAGGGCGTCGACCTTTGCCTTGACCTCGTCCTTGCTGGGCTTGGCCGGGGCGGCCTGAGCGGCCTGGGAGGTCAGGGCTACGGCTGCCGCGGCGGTCGCGGTGAGCACGGACACACGAGCGCGGCTGGGCTGCTTGGGTCGACGGTGGGACGCCACGAAGGCGAGCTCCTTCTTCCTAGAGCCGCCTGCCGGGCAGTGGGGGCCGATCCCCGGCTCCACGCAGTCGCGACCCAAAAGGGACGAACTGCACGGAATTGGCGGTTCCTTCACTGCCATCCCGGATGGATGATCAACCGCGCGAAGGTTCGAGGCCTGACCCTAGTGACCTCTCCGTGATCAGTTCAAATCCTCATGAGAAAAAACTACCTCCCGCGAGTCATTTTTTACACTCACCACACACGTAGTAGTGGTGAGTTGACCGTACGTCCCGCGAAATCGGGCATAACGCACATGAGTTACGAGCAGGGCGAGCCGCTCAACTACGTTCTAGACGCGCGAAAGGCGCTTGAGCAGCATGGCCGACGCCACCGGGCGCGCTCCCACCTTGGCGACACCGTCGGCGACCTCGCGGTCGGTGGAGACCACGACCACGGGCCGGCCCGGCGGCTCCGCCCGTACGAGCTGCCGGATGAGCTCGTCAGCCGTCACCCCGGGCTTGGAGAACAGCACCCGCACCCCGCGCGGGGGCGCGAGCAGCACCGGTGCCGCCAGCTCGGCGCCGTCGAAGACACAGGTCATCTCCGCACCGGTCTGCGCGGCCAGCATCGCCAGCCCGCCGAGCAGCCGCAGCCGCTGCTTCTCCAGCGGCATCGTCGGATAACCGGTCTTGGTGACGTTGTAGCCGTCCACCACCAGATGGACCTGGGGCAGCGCGAGCAGCTGGTCGAGCAGCGCCGGGTCGGTCTCGGAGAGCGCCCGCGCGGCGATGTCCTTCGGGGACATCCGGCCCGGCTCGACCGCGTCGACCGTGTCGGCGGGATGCAGCGAGGCAGGTGGCAGAGCCAGTTCCCGCCGCAAGCCCTGAGCCGCGTCCAGCACGGTGTCCAGCAGCAGCCGCACCCGCATGTCCTCCAGGGAACGCCCTTCCCTGGCCGCTCGGCGGCTCGACTCCACGGCCGACTCGGCCTCCCCGAGCCGTGCCTTGAGCCGCCGGGCCTCGCTCTCGGCGGCCGACACCTGGGCGTGGGCCTCCGCCTTCGCCGCCTCGGCGTCGGCGGCGGCACGGCGCAGCGCCGCCTCACCGCGCTTCACATCGCTCTGGGCGCTGCGCAGCTTTCGGTGCAGTGACTCGGCCTCCTTGCGGGCGGCTTCCAGCTCGGACCGCAGCCGATCGGCCTCAGCCCTGGAGTGGGCCCTGACTCGCTCGACCTCCTCGCGCAGCCGCTCCAACTCCTGCCGTGACTCTTCGTCGGCACGCTCGGCCTCCGCGCGCTGGGCCTCCTCACCCGCGGCGGCGACCAGCTTCACCCATCCGGAGGGGCGCAGCACATACGCGGCGGCGGCCACGTCCACCGGATCGGCGGCGGCGGGCGGCGCGCCCGCTTCGAGCGCCCCGGCCAACTCCGGCTGCGTCTCGCGCAGCCGCTCGCCGATGCGCTGGCGGAACACCGGGTCGCCATCGAGGGCCGCGGCCATCGCGTTGCCCGCGAACTTGGCGCGACGGGACGGGGTGAACCGGGCGTACTGCCGCAGCTGGGCGGGCAGGTCGCCGATCGTCAGCCCGCCGAACGCGTCCGAGACCAGGGCGACCACCCGGCGCCGCACGCCCTCGGGCAGCGGACGGTCCAGCCCCTCCACGGCGCCGCCGGCCGCACCGGCCGGCTCCCCGCCGCTGTCAGGCCGCTCCACGATCCGTCACCCCTAATGTCTCCGTGCGTTCCGGGCGCTCATCTCAGGAATCCGCGCCCGGCCACTCAGTCGGCCAGTCGATCACTCGATCACTCGCTTCGTTCCACGGCATCCCTCAAGGCACCGGAACGACTCGATGGTCTCACTGACCACCGCACACCACTCCCCCGACGCCGGTCTTCGTCCCGTTCCCGTCGCATCGCGCACACTCCCTGTAACCCTACGACCTCAGGGCCCGCCGTGACACGGCGAGGCGGCCCTCGGCCCACGGCCCCGGTAGGCCATGCTCAGACGCATGACGGAGCGGCAGTCAGCGACCCGCACGGGGGCCCAGAGGGGCTTGAGCGGCCCCGTGGTGACGTACGGGGTGATCGGGCTGTGCTGCCTGGTGTTCGTCATCGGCCCGGTCTCCGGGCTCAACCCCGGGTTCGGTACCGGGGACACCCTGCTCGCCGGCACCACCAGATACTTCGAACGCTGGGGCGTCATCCCGAGCGAACTGCTGCGCGGCTCCGCGCGCGCCCTGCTCACCCCGCTGACCGCGCTGTTCGTCCACGGCAGCTGGCTGCATCTGCTCGGAAACATGCTGTTCCTGTTCGTCTTCGGCGCGATGACCGAGGAGCGGATGGGGCGGGTGCGGTACGCGCTCTTCTATGTCGGCTGCGGATATCTCGCGCTCCTCGCCTACGCCGTGGCGAACGCGGAATCCTCGCAAACGCTCGTGGGCGGCTCAGGGGCGATCTCGGGGGTGCTGGGGGCATTCCTGTGCCTCTTCCCCAAGGCACGGGTGACCAGTCTCTTCCCGTTCCTCTTCTTTCTGCCGTTGCGGTTTCCCGCGTGGATCGTGCTGCTGTTCTGGTTCGCCCTGCAATGGCTGGCGGAGGCGCAGGACACCTCATCCGGCCCGGGCGTCGCCTATCTGGCCCATCTGGTGGGCTTCGGGATCGGCTTCTGCTGCGCATGGGCCGGTCTGTGGCTGGGGGCTAGAGTGAAAGCCCAAGCCACGGCCACCGAGGGAGACAGCCAGCCGTGATCACCGCGATCGTGCTCATCAAGACCAGCGTGGACCGCATCCCTGAGATCGCCGAGTCGATCGCCGGCCTTGACAGCGTCAGCGAGGTCTTCTCGGTCACCGGTACGTACGACCTGATCGCGATGGTCCGGGTGGCCCAGCACGAGGATCTGGCGGATGTCATCCCTGGCCGGATCAGCAAGATCCCGGGCGTCGAGGCGACGGACACACATGTCGCGTTCCGTACGTACTCGCAGCACGACCTGGAGGCCGCGTTCGCCATCGGCCTCGACGCGTAAGCGCTCCGCTGGACGGGGCGCCTGGCTCTCCGGGTCCCGCACCCCCGTGGAGTGAGCCGGGGTACCCGCCCTCGAACACCCCCGGACAAGCCCGGGTTTCCGGACTCGACCGTGCCCGCGGAGGCCGGGGCGGTGACCGGCCCCGGCTCTCCGCTGGGGTCTACCGGCACTCAGACGACGGGGACGCAGCGGCCGTTCTCCGTGCGGTAGTCCCACCGGGCGCCTTCTCGTACCAGCTCCTTGACGGCCCGCAGGAACCGCTCGATGTGCTCGTCCGGGGTGCCGGCGCCGAAGCTCACCCGGATGGCGTTCAGGGACCGCTCCCCCGCCGCCGCGTCCGGGGCTCCGCACTCGCCGGTCTCGGCCGGGTCGCTGCCCAGCAGGGTGCGGACCAGCGGATGGGCGCAGAAGAGGCCGTCGCGGACGCCGATGCCGTACTCGGCGGACAGGGCGGCGGCGAAGTGCGAGCTGTTCCAGCCCTCCACCACGAAGGACAGCACTCCGACCCGGGCGGCCCCCTCACCGAACAGTGACAGCACCCTGACCTCGGGAACCTCGGCGAGGCCGGCGCGGAGCTGCTCGGTGAGCTGCCGCTCGCGCGCGACGAGCGCGTCGAACCCGGCGTCGGTCAGTGCCTTGCAGGCGGAGGCGATGGCGTAGGCGCCGATGACATTCGGCGAACCGGCCTCATGGCGGGCCGCCGTGGTGTGCCACTCCACGTCCACACCACCGTCGGGGCGCCGGGCGACCGTGCGGGACGCGCCTCCGCCGGCGAGATACGGCTCGGCGGCCTGCAACCAGTCCGCCCGGCCCGCGAGCACACCCGAGCCGAACGGCGCGTAGAGCTTGTGCCCCGAGAAGGCCACCCAGTCGATGTCGAGGTCCCTTACGGAGACGGGATGGTGCGGAGCGAGCTGGGCGGCGTCCAGCACGATCCGGGCCCCGTGGGCATGTGCGGCGGCGGCGAGTTCCCGTACCGGCCACAGCTCCCCGGTCACGTTGGAGGCGCCTGTGACACAGACCAGCGCGGGGCCGAAGGGCGCGCGGTCGGCGAGCGCCGCCTCCAGGGTCCGCACGGCCTCGCCCGTGGTCCGCGGGGCGTCCAGATAGGTGACGTCGGCGTCCTGCCACGGCAGCAGCGCGGCGTGGTGCTCGGTCTCGAAGACGAAGACCCGGCAGCCGGCGGGCAGGGCGGCGGCGAGCAGGTTCAGCGAATCCGTGGTCGAACGGGTGAAGACCACCTGGTCCGCTTCACGGCAGCCGAGGAACCGGTGGACCGTCGTCCGGCTGCTCTCGAACAGGTCGGTGGACAGCTGCGAGAGGTAACCGGCGCCGCGGTGCACGCTGCCGTAGTACGGGGCGTATGCGGCGACGTCGTCCCACACCCGCTGCAGGGCGGGTGCGCTGGCCGCGTAGTCGAGTGCGGCGTACGTGACTTCGCCACCGGTCACAAGCGGGACGGTGACGTCCCGGCCGAGTACGGGCAGCGGGGCAGCGGTACGGCAGGCGCCGTCGGAAGCAGCGGCGGAAGCAGAAGTGACGGAGGTCGCGGTGGCGACGGTGGACAGGCGTGCGGACATGGCGGTGTCTCCCGGGTGACAGGGCGAATGGCTGCGGAGCACCCGTGCGACGGCACAAACGCCGTCAGGCATACGGGTGTTGCCTCGACGCGTCGGCGATGGGCGCCGTCGCGGAGGTGGGGAGGAAGGGGCCGGGAGGCCCTACCGCATTCGCTTGCTCACGAGAATCGCTCCCTCGAGGACCAGGACCCCAGGGGCGGCAAGGGGTCCGCGCTTGCCGTGGGCCTCGCTGCCCACAGCCTGGTCTTCACCCGGGGCACCCCGCCACGGACGGAGGGTTGCCGGACAGCGGGCCGGGGCCGTCATCGCTGTCACTCATGACCTTGAGGAGCATCCTGCCATACGTCTCGGAACACGCAAGGCGCGGTCCGCACTGTGGACCGCGCCTCGCGTCACTTCCCTAGCGGTTGCTGGCGGCCACCCACCGCTCGAGGGCCCGCTTCGCCGCGCCCGAGTCGATGGACTGGGCGGCCTTGGCCATCCCGTCCCTGAGTTGCTCCGTCAGGGTGCCCGCGCCCGGGTCCAGCGCGGCAAGCGCCGCCGCCGAGTTCAGCAGCACGGCGTCCCGGACCGGACCCGTCTCGCCTGCCAGCAGCCGGTGGGCGACATCGGCGTTGTACGAGGCGTCGGCGCCGCGCAGAGCCTCCACCGGGACCAGTTCGATGCCCAGGTCCCTGGGGTCGAAGGCCTCCTCGCGCACGGAGCCGTCGCGTACCACCCAGACCCGGGAGGTCGCTGTGGTGGTCAGCTCGTCCAGGCCGTCGTCACCCCGGAACACCAGCGCGCTCGCACCGCGCTCGGCGAGCACGCCGGCCATGATCGGGGCCATCCGGGCGTCCGCGACACCGGTGGCCTGGGCCTTCACCCGGGCGGGATTGGTCAGCGGACCCAGGAAGTTGAATGTCGTGCGGATGCCGAGCTCCTTGCGCGCGGCGGCCACATGGCGCAGCGCGGGGTGGAACTTCACAGCGAAGCAGAAGGTGATCCCGGCTTCCCCGGCGACCTCGGCGACCCGCTCCGGCGTCAGCTCCAGATTGACGCCGAGCTTCTCCAGCACGTCCGACGCCCCGCTCGCGCTGGATGCCGCGCGGTTGCCGTGCTTGACGACCTTGGCACCGGTTCCGGCGACCACGATCGCGGACATGGTGGAGATATTGACCGTCCTGGCGCCGTCGCCGCCGGTGCCGACGATGTCCACCGTCCGTCCGGGGACCTCGATCAGTCTGGCGTGCGCGTACATCGTGCGCACCAGGCCGGAGATCTCCTCGACCGTCTCGCCCTTGGCCCGCAGCGCGACCGCGAAACCGGCGATCTGCGCGTCGGTGGCCTCGCCGCGCAGGATGCGGTCCATCGCCCAGGCGGTGTCCTCGGCGCTCTGGTCATGCCCGGACAGCAGGGCGTCCAGTACCCGGGGCCACGAGCGGCCCGCCGCGGTCGAGCTCCCCCTCGCTCCGCTGGAGGTACCCCCACCAGCGGGGGTCACAGCGCTCATGCTCGCTCCTGGGTCTCATGGGTGGTTCATACGGACGGGTATGAACGGGGACGCCTCCACCCTATCCACCCCCGCCTACGGCAAAGAGCCCCGTCCACCGGGTGGACGGGGCTCCTGCCGTGGCGATCAGCGGATCAGCAGGTCTTGCTCATCGGAGATCAGTGGTGGCCGTGGCCGCTGGTGATCTCCTGGTACTCCTCGGCGGTTGCCTTGGGGATCTGGTTCCCCTCACTGAACATGCCCTTGCTCAGCTTTGCGCGGAGCTTCTCGGACCGCGTGATCTTGCGCTCGACACCGTTCTCGTCGACCTTCGGACCGATCTCGACCGGCTCGTACTGCTCGTGAGCCGTGAGCTTGTAGCGCTCGCCCTGCGACAGCGGCTCGTGGATCTCCACGAACTCACCGTGCGGCAGGCGCTTGATGATGCCGGACTCGCGTCCGTGCAGCACCTTGTCCTTGTCGCGGCGCTGGAGGCCGAGGCAGATCCGCTTGGTGATGATGAAGGCGATGATCGGTCCGGCGACGAAGAAGATCCGGACGAACCAGGTGATCGAGTTGATCGACAGGTGGAAGTGGGTCGCCCAGAGGTCGTTTCCACCACCGATCAGCATGACCATGTACGCGGTGATCCAGGCGACACCGAACGCGGTACGGGTCGGCGCGTTGCGCGGCCGGTCCGCGACGTGGTGCTCGCGCTTGTCGCCGGTGACCCAGGCCTCGATGAACGGGTAGGCCGCGATCAGACCGAGCACCAGCGGGAACAGGACCAGCGGGATGAAGACGCCCAGGACCAGCGTGTGGCCCCAGAGGTTGATCTCCCAGCCCGGCATGAAGCGGACCAGGCCCTCGGCGAAGCCCATGTACCAGTCGGGCTGGGCGCCGGTGGACACATGGTCCGGCCGGTACGGGCCCATCGCCCAGATCGGGTTGATCTGCGCGATGGCGGAGATCACCGCGATCACACCGAAGACCAGGAAGAAGAAGCCTCCGGCCTTGGCCATGTAGACCGGCAGCAGCGGCATGCCGACGACGTTCTTGTTGGTACGTCCAGGGGCCGCGAACTGCGTGTGCTTGTGGTAGAAGACCAGGATCAGGTGCGCCACCAGCAGGCCGAGCATGATGCCCGGCAGCAGCAGGATGTGGATCGAGTAGAACCGGGCGACGAAGTCGTCGCCGGGGAACTCGCCGCCGAAGATGAACATCGCGAGGTACGTGCCGACGATCGGCACGGACAGGATCGCACCCTGGGTGAAGCGGACACCGGTGCCGGAGAGCAGGTCGTCCGGCAGCGAGTAACCGGTGAAACCGGTGAACATGCCGAGGACGAACAGCAGGAATCCGAACAGCCAGTTGATCTCACGCGGCTTGCGGAACGCGCCCGTGAAGAAGACGCGCATCATGTGCACGAACATCGCCGCGAGGAAGATCAGCGCCGCCCAGTGGTGGATCTGCCGGATGAGCAGACCACCGCGGACCTCGAAGCTGATGTTCAGGGTGGAGGCGTACGCCTCCGACATCAGGATGCCCTGCATCGGCTCGTACGGGCCGTGGTACTCCACCTCGTTCATCGACGGGTGGAAGAACAGCGTCAGATACACACCCGTGAGGATGATGATGATGAAGCTGTAGAGCGCGACCTCGCCCAGCATGAAGGACCAGTGGTCCGGGAAGATCTTGCGCATGTTGGCCTTGGCCAGGGAGTAGATCCCGAGCCGGCCGTCCGCCCAGTCGGCGATCCGCTCGCCCTTGGAGGCTTCGCGCCTGTTCTCGTCGTTGGTGCTCATCCGCGCTCCCAGAAGGCAGGGCCGACGGGTGCCTCGAAGTCGCCGAGCGCCTCGAGGTAGCCCTCGTCATTCACGCCGATCTGCAGCTGCGGAAGCGGGTGTCCGGCTGGGCCGAAGATGACGCGGGCGCCGTCGGAGAGGTCGAAGGTGGACTGGTGGCACGGGCACAGGACATGGTGCGTCTGCTGCTCGTACAGGGAGATCGGGCATCCGACGTGGGTGCAGATCTTCGAGTAGGCCACGATGCCGCCGACCGACCAGTCGAGTTCCTTCTTGTCCTTGATCTCCTCCGGCTGGATGCGGACGAGCATCAGGGCAGCCTTGGCGATCTCGGTCTGGAAGCCGTGGTCGTGCTCCTCGAGCCCTTCGGGCTTGGCGAAGCTCAGGGAGCCGACGGCGATGTCCTCGGGACGCAGCGGCTCATTGGTGTTCATGTTGATGAGCAGCTTGCCCTTGGCCCACAGCGTCTTGCGCAGCTTGAGCTCGGGCAGCGGGCCCAGGTCGCGCAGCAGCACCACACCGGAGAGCGGCACCATGGCCATCGCACCGAACATCGTGTTGCGGATGAGCTTGCGCCGGCCGAAGCCGGACTCCTCGGCGCCCGCCTTGAAGTCGGCGATGACCTTGGCCCTGACCTCGGGCTCCGCGGCGACCGAGTGGCGCTCGTCGGGGACCTCCACGTCCGACATCAGCGTACGGGCCCAGTGGACCGCGCCCGCGCCGATGCAGAACAGCGCGATACCGAGGGAGGTACCGAGCGAGAAGTTCAGCGCGCTGATGTGGCCGATGGGCCAGATGTAGACGAACTTGTCGACCGGGAAGATCACGTACGACGCGATGAAGGCGACGGTGGCCAGCATCGACAGCGTGAACAGCAGGGCGACAGTGCGCTCGGACCGCCGGGCGGCCCGCTCGTCGATGTCCTGGATGCGCGGCCTGTGCGCCGGCAGCCCGGGGTCCGCGAACGGATCCTCCGTGGTGGCTACGGCACCGCGCTCGTGGCCCTGCTCAGCCGGCAGGGACTCTTCTGGAATGTCTTGGCTACTCATGACTTCTTGGCCTTAGCGGTGTGGGCCGCGACCCAGATGGCGACTGCGATCAGGGAGCCCAGACCGAAGATCCAGGCGAACAGACCCTCGGTGACGGGGCCGAGGCTGCCCAGGCTCAGACCGCCCGGCTCCTCCGTCTCACCACTGTTGACGGTCTTGACGTACGCGATGATGTCCTTCTTCTCCTGGTCCGGCATGATGCCGTCGCCGAAGGAAGGCATGTTCTGCGGGCCGGTCTGCATGGCCTCGTAGATGTGCTTCTCGCTCACGCCTTCGAGGTTGGGCGCGTACTTGCCGTTGGAGAGCGCGCCGCCCTCACCGGTGAAGTTGTGGCACTGGGCGCAGTTGTTGCGGAACAGGTCGCCACCACGGGCGATGTTCGCGCCTTCGGTGCTGTACTGACCCTCGGTCGGAATGGCCGGACCGGCGCCGAGTGAGGCGACGTACGCGGCGAGGGCCTTGATCTCGGCCTGGGTGTAGATGACCTTCTTCCGCGGCACCTGGGCGCCCGGCTGCTGCGCGGGCATACGGCCGGTGCCGACCTGGAAGTCCACTGCGGCGGCGCCCACACCGACCAGGGAGGGACCATCGGTGGTGCCCTGACCGCCGTCTCCGTGGCAGCTGGCGCAGCCGACTTCGTAGAGCTTCTTCCCCTCCTCGATGTCGAGGGACTGGGCGGTTTCGTCAGCCTGCGCCTTGTCCGTCGGGGCGAACGCGGCGTACAGCCCCCCAGTGGCCGCCAGCGCGAGGAGTAGGACGACGACCGCCGCCAGCGGATGGCGTCGTCGTACGGAGAGCTTTTTCACGGATTACCCCGGTGTCAGGATCTTCTGCGTCGATGCTTCTGGAATGTGTGCGGGTACGGACCCGGCTACTTGATCATGTAGATCGTGGCGAAGAGGCCGATCCAGACGACATCGACGAAGTGCCAGTAGTAGGACACGACGATGGCGGCGGTTGCCTGCTCGTGGGTGAATCTCCGGGCCGCGTACGTCCTGCCGAGTACCAGCAGGAAGGCGATCAGACCGCCCGTCACGTGCAGACCGTGGAAGCCGGTGGTGAGGTAGAAGACCGAGCCGTACGGGTCGGACGAGAGCGAGAGGCCCTCGTGCTTGACCAGCTCGGTGTACTCGAACACCTGGCCGCCGATGAAGATCGCACCCATCACGAACGTGATCACGAACCAGGTGCGGAGCTTCTTCACGTCACCGCGCTCGGCGGCGAACACGCCGAGCTGGCAGGTGAGGGAGGAGAGCACCAGGATCGTGGTGTTGGTGACCGAGAAGGGGAAGTTGAGGGCCGAAGCCTGCTCTGCCCAGTAATCGGCACCCATCACAGATCGCAGGGTGAAGTACATCGCGAAGAGGGCCGCGAAGAACATCAGCTCGGAACTCAACCAGATGATGGTTCCGACGCTGGTGAGGTTCGGCCGATTGACCGACGGGTGCGCGTGCCCGGTTTCTACTGTCGTTGCTGTCGCCACGACCGACATTATGTCGGTCGCTTATCCAGCCCTCACTCCGGGGGGTGCTGTTCGGTGTGTCAGTACCGCTTGTCCTGCCCGAACGGCCCATCGAAAGCCTGTCATTCGCGGTGCTGAGGTGGTGCGTACGGGGGTAGCATCCGCGCATCGGTGCACGGCCGGACGATCTCCCCGACGAAGCGGAGGAACCATGCAGGCGACCGCAACGGTGCTGGTGTACAGCGACAACGCCATCACACGCGAACAGGTACGGCTCGCCGCGGGACGCCGTCCGGCCGCAGATGTTCCCCCGGTCGAGTACATCGAGTGCGCCACGCTGCCCGCGGTGCTGTCGGAGTTGGAGAAGGGCGGTATCGACGTCTGCGTGCTGGACGGCGAGGCCGCCCCTGCGGGCGGTATGGGGGTCTGCCGGCAGATCAAGGACGAGATCTTCCGCTGCCCGCCGGTGCTGGTCCTCATGGGACGCCCGCAGGACGCCTGGCTGGCCACCTGGAGCCGCGCGGACGCGGCCGTCACCCTTCCGGTGGATCCCGTGGAGTTCAGCGAGTCCCTGGCGAGTCTGCTGCGAACCCGGCTCGCCGCGAACCACTAGTGCCGCGTCAGGCAAGGTTCGCCCCTCAACGAGCGGCGTCCGGTGCATGGGGCCTCCCCAGGCCCGCAAGGGCCGAGGGGGTGGGGCCTCCCCAGGCCCGCAAGGGCCGAGGGGACGCGATCGCAGGCGGTAGGGTCCCCCCGCCGCAGGCAGCGCCGGATCGACCTCGTAGTGGGCCTACTCGGTTGATGCGGTAACGCCGCGAGTCGCCCTGCCGGGCGTCGCGACGGGGCGAACGTTGCCTGATGCGGCACCGGATCCCGTCCGGGAGATCCCGAGGGATCCTGTCCGGGCGGGGTTACACCAGGGGCGCGAGCCGGGCGGTGGCCGCGGGTCCGGCACCGTCCCTGGTGCCGTTCAGGACGGCGCTGCCGACCCGCCACTTGTCCCAGGACAGGTTCCAGTCGCCGAAGCCGTTGCCGAAGGTCTCCATGGTGTTGCCCAGGCTGTTGACGACCTTCACGATGTCCCCCTCGCGTACGGTGTTGAAGAACCACTGGGCGTTGGCGTTGGACATCCCGGTGCAGCCGTGGCTGACGTTGGCGTACCCCTGGGAGCCGACCGACCAGGGTGCGGCGTGGACGTACTCCCCGCTCCAGGTGAGCCGGGTGGCGTAGTACACATCCAGGTCGTAGGAGTCGGATGTGCCCTCGGGGATGCCGATGCTCGTACCGCGCATCCGGACGTAGTACTCCTTGCCGAGCACGACCTTGACGCCGTTGCGGGTGGAGAAGCCGGGCTTGCCGGTGGTCACCGGGATGGTGTTGATCACTTCTCCGTTGCGCAGCACCGTCATCTGGTGGGTGGCGGCGTCGGTTATCGCTTCTATTCGGTCGCCTATGGTCAGCGTCAGCGGCTTGGCGGCGCCGCCGTAGAGCTTCTTGCCCACCTTGACGCCCTCGAGGTTGCTCTGCACGACGACCGTGGCGCCGGCGGGCCAGTACTCCTTCGGGCGGTAGTGGAGCTGCTTGTCGTCCACCCAGTGCCAGGCGCCCTCGACGGCGGGCGTGGAACGCACCGTGAGGGCGCGTTCTATGGCGCTCCTCGCCGCCTTGTCCTTCACGGGCGCGCTGAGCTCCACGGTGACGGGCTGGCCGACGCCGTAGGTGCCCGCCTTGGGGCCAAGGGTGACCTTCAGCCGGTTCGTGGCCGCCGCCGTCTCAAACGTCTGGGTACGGAGCCCTGGAGCGCCTGCGGCGTCCTCCGTCGCCACTCGGACGGTGTAGCGCGTACCGGCCGCCAGGGGGCCCGTGGAGCGCCATCTGCTGCCGTCAGCCGCGAGTTCACCTGCGAGATAGCGTCCGGCCGTGTCGACGGCGGTGACATCGGTGATCCGGGCGTCACCGCTCTTGGCGGTGACTTCGAGCGGCTTCTCCGGATCCGCCTTGGCGTTGCCGGAGGGAGCGCTGAGGGCGACCTGCCGGGCCGCGTCATAGGGCCGCGCTGCAAGCGGATGGGCGTCGGAACCGCTGCACGCGGCCATTCCGGCACCCAGGGACAGGAGCAGCACCGTGCATCCGGTGACATTGCGCACAGAGGATATGTCGCTCATGAGCACACGCTATGGACAGCACCCGGGCGCGGCGCGCCGGATGACTGCAAACGAGGGGCCCGTACCTCACCCGACTGGGTGAGGTACGGGCCCCTGCGTGATGCGGAGCAGCCCGGGGGCTACTGGTTCTGGTTCTCTCCGCGGTAGTACTCGAAGACCCAGCCCCAGACGCCGACCAGGATCAGCGGTGCCGAGAAGTACAGCAGCCACCAGCCGATCGCGACGGCGAGGAAGGCCAGAGCGCCACCGATGGCCAGCGACAGCGGCTGCCAGCTGTGCGGCGAGAAGAAGCCGACCTCACCGGCCTCGTCCGCGACATCGGCCTCCTTGTCGTCCTGAGCCATGGCGTCCACTCGCCGGGCCGTGAAGGCCAGGTAGTAGCCGATCATGATGCTCAGGCCGAAGGCCAGGAAGAGCGCCGTCGTACCGGCCGGCTCCTTCGACCACACGCCGTAGAGGACGGCCATGGCGAGGATGAAGACGCTCAGCCAGATGAACATCTTGCCCTGGATCTTCACTTGCCGGCCTCCTTGTCAGCGGTGATGGCACCGTGGCCGGCGTGGTCGAGCTGGTCGAGCGCCGCGATCTCCGGGTGGTGCAGATCGAACGCCGGGGATTCGGAGCGGATCCGCGGCAGGGTGAGGAAGTTGTGCCGCGGCGGCGGGCAGGACGTCGCCCATTCGAGCGAACGGCCGTAGCCCCACGGGTCGTCCACCTCGATCTTCTCGCCGTACTTGGCGGTCTTCCAGACGTTGTAGATGAACGGCAGGATCGACAGGCCGAGCAGGAACGACGCGATGGTCGAGATGGTGTTCAGCAGAGTGAAGCCGTCGGCGGCCAGGTAGTCCGCGTACCGGCGGGGCATGCCCTCGGCGCCCAGCCAGTGCTGGACCAGGAAGGTGCCGTGGAAGCCGATGAACAGCGTCCAGAAGGTGATCTTGCCGAGGCGCTCGTCCAGCATCTTGCCGGTGAACTTCGGCCACCAGAAGTGGAATCCGGCGAACATCGCGAACACCACGGTGCCGAAGACGACGTAGTGGAAGTGCGCGACGACGAAGTACGAGTCGGAGACGTGGAAGTCCATCGGGGGCGAGGCCAGGATGACACCGGTCAGACCACCGAAGGTGAAGGTGATCAGGAAGCCGATCGTCCAGAGCATCGGTGTCTCGAAGGACAACGAGCCCTTCCACATGGTGCCGATCCAGTTGAAGAACTTCACACCGGTCGGTACCGCGATCAGGAAGGTCATGAAGGAGAAGAACGGCAGCAGCACACCGCCGGTGACGTACATGTGGTGGGCCCACACGGTCACGGACAGACCGGCGATCGCGATGGTCGCGGCCACCAGGCCGATGTAACCGAACATCGGCTTGCGGCTGAAGACCGGGATGATCTCCGAGACGATGCCGAAGAACGGCAGGGCGATGATGTACACCTCTGGGTGTCCGAAGAACCAGAAGAGGTGCTGCCACAGCAGCGAGCCGCCGTTGGCCGCGTCGAAGATGTGGGCGCCGAACTTGCGGTCCGCCTCCAGCGCGAACAGCGCGGCGGCCAGCACCGGGAAGGCGAGCAGGACCAGCACACCGGTCAGCAGCACGTTCCAGACGAAGATCGGCATACGGAACATCGTCATGCCGGGTGCGCGCATGCAGATGATCGTGGTGATGAAGTTGACCGAGCCGAGGATCGTACCGAAGCCCGAGAAGGCCAGACCCATGATCCACATGTCGGCGCCGACACCCGGCGAGCGGACCGCGTCCGACAGCGGGGCGTAGGCGAACCAGCCGAAGTCGGCCGCACCCTGCGGGGTGAGGAAGCCGGCCACCGCGATGAGCGAGCCGAAGAGGTACAGCCAGTAGGCGAACATGTTCAGCCGCGGGAACGCCACGTCGGGCGCGCCGATCTGCAGCGGCATGATCCAGTTGGCGAACCCGGCGAACAGCGGCGTCGCGAACATCAGCAGCATGATCGTGCCATGCATCGTGAACGCCTGGTTGAACTGCTCGTTCGACATGATCTGCGTGCCCGGGCGGGCGAGCTCGGCGCGCATGAAGAGCGCCATCACGCCGCCGACGCAGAAGAAGAAGAACGACGTGGCCAGGTACAGCGTGCCGATGGTCTTGTGGTCCGTGGTGGTCAGCCACTTCACCACCACATTGCCGGGCTGCCGGCGCCGGACCGGGAGCTCGTTCTCGTACGCGTCGCCGCGCGATTCGCCCGCGGCGGCACCCTGGGATTCGTTGAGGATGCTCACAGTTGGTTCTTCTCCGCATTCCGGGCCGGGGTCGATTGCTCAATGCCCGACGGGAGGAAGCCCTTCTGCCCGTCCTCGGCCAGCTTCTGGAGGTACTCCCGGTACTCCTCCGGGGAGACGACCTTCACGTTGAAGAGCATCCGGGAGTGGTCGACACCGCAGAGCTCGGCGCACTTGCCCATGAAGGTGCCCTTCTGGGTGGGGGTCACCTCGAACACATTGGTGTGACCGGGGATGACGTCCTGCTTGAACAGGAACGGAACCACCCAGAAGGAGTGGATCACATCGCGCGAGGTCAGGATGAACCGGACCTTCTCACCCTCGGGCAGCACCAGCGTGGGGCCGGGGTTGCCGGTTTCCGGGTTCCGGTCGCCGGGGATTCCGGCCTCGTACACACCCTCGGCTCCCTTGGGGAAGTCGTTGGCGTACTTGTCCGGAATCGCGTTCAGTTCCTTCTGGGCGGCCGCGTCGCCGGTGGCCGGGTTCCCGTCCACGTCCTCCAGGTAGTTGAAGCCCCAGCTCCACTGGTAGCCGACCACGTTGATGGTGTGGGCCGGCTTGTCGGAGAGAGCGAGGAGCTTCGACTCATCGCGCGCGGTGAAGTAGAAGAGCACCGAGACGATGATGAGGGGGACCACGGTGTACAGCGCCTCGATGGGCATGTTGTACCGGGTCTGCGGCGGGACCTCGATCTTGGTGCGGCTGCGCCGGTGGAAGAAGACGCTCCACAGGATCAGACCCCACACCAGCACGCCCACGGCGAGCGCTGCCGCCCACGAGCCCTGCCAGAGGGAGAGGATCCGCGGAGCTTCTTCCGTGACCGGCCTGGGCATACCGAGGCGAGGGAAGCTTTCCCAGTTGTACGAGCAACCGGTGGCTGTCGCCAGGATCAGGCCCGCAGTCAGCACCTGCGGCAGCTTCCGCCGCAACGGGCGCCGCGGCGTGGGGGTACCGCCCGCGCCCCCCGGGGCGTGGGGGAGGTCGGAGCCGTTGGGACTCACGTAGCGCCTTCCCGAGAGTCTCGCCCGCGCGGCCGGCTGCGGCCGTCTCGCTGGTCGGTCGCCGGCCCTGACGCGGGCAGGGGTTTGGATGTTTATGCGGACCAAACCCTACTGGACGCTATTTGGGGTCGCGCGGGGAGGGTGCCCAACGCGCCGTCCGACGACCCGAAGGGGTGGACTGAGGCGTTCCAGAGCCCGTGCCCGGCCCTGTAACACCCGCGCCGTAGAGCCTTCTGACGCTCTCTTCGAGGGGGAGCGTTAGCGTGGCAGCGTGCCCTATTTCGACAGCGCGTCGTCCGCTCCCCTGCACCCCGTGGCCCGGCAGGCCCTCCAGGCCGCACTCGACGAGGGCTGGGCCGATCCCGCCCGGCTCTACCGCGAAGGGCGGCGGGCGCGGCTGCTGCTCGACGCCGCCAGGGAGGCGGCGGCGGACGCCGTGGGGTGCCGCCCGGACGAGCTCGTTTTCACCAGTTCGGGTACTCGTGCCATCCATACGGGACTTGCCGGGGCGATGGCGGGGCGCCGGCGCACCGGGCGGCATCTGGTGGTGTCGGCGGTGGAGCACTCGTCCGTGCTGCACACCGCCGCGGGCTTCGACACCACGGAGGTGCCGGTGGAGCGCACCGGCGCGGTGTCGCCCGGGGACTTCGGCGCGGCGCTGCGCACGGACACCGCGGTTGCCGCCCTCCAGTCGGCCAACCACGAGGTGGGCACAGTGCAGCCGGTCGCCGAGGTCGCCGGGGCGTGCCGGGCGGCCGGCGTACCGCTGCTCGTCGACGCGGCTCAGTCACTGCCCTGGGGCCGGGTCGAAGGGGACTGGTCGCTGCTGACCGGAAGCGCGCACAAATGGGGCGGACCGGCGGGGGTCGGGCTGCTCGTGGTGCGCAAAGGCGTCCGGTTCGCCACCCAGGACCCCGCGGACGAGCGGGAGTCGGGGCGGGCGCCCGGTTTCGAGAACATCCCGGCCATCGTGGCCGCAGCGGCGTCGCTGCGCGCCGTACGGGACGAGGCGGACGCCGATTCGGCCCGGCTGCGCGCCCTGGTGGACCGGATCCGGGCCAGGGTCCCCGAGCTGGTCCCGGATGCCGAGGTGGTCGGCGATCCGGTGCGACGACTGCCCCATCTCGTCACCTTCTCCTGTCTCTACGCCGACGGGGAGGCGGTGCTGCACGAACTGGACCGGGCGGGTTTCTCCGTATCGTCCGGCTCGTCGTGCACGAGTTCGACACTCACCCCGAGCCATGTGCTGCGGGCGATGGGGGTGCTGACCGAGGGCAATGTACGGGTCTCGCTGCCGCTGGGCACGGCGGAGGCGGATGTGGACCGCTTCCTGGAGGTACTCCCGGGGGTGGTGGCCGGGGTACGCCGACGCCTGGGCGCCCCGGTATCGCCCGGGCCGACCGGGTCTGCCGCTGACGCCGACGCCCTTACCGATGCCGACACGGGTCCCGGTTCCGGCGACGGGGCCGGGACGCTGATCGTGGACGCGCTCGGCAAGCGTTGCCCGATCCCCGTGATCGAGCTGGCCAAGGTCATCGGGGACGTACCGGTGGGCGGCACCGTCACCGTGCTCTCCGACGACGAGGCGGCCCGCCTGGACATCCCCGCCTGGTGCGAGATGCGGGAGCAGGAGTACTCGGGCGAGCACCCGGTGGAGGGCGGCACCGCGTACGTGGTGCGCCGGATGCGGTGAGCCGACCGACGGCCCCCGGGATCCCGGGGGCCGTACTACCGGGACCGGACCGCTACGCCAGGAAGGCCTGGACCTCGGCGGCCGCGTCGTGGCCGTAGGCCTTGGTGAAGCGCTCCATGAAGTGGGCGCGGCGCAGGGTGTACTCCTGGGTGCCCAGGGTCTCGATGACCAGGGTGGCGAGCATGCAGCCGACCTGGGCGGCACGCTCCAGGCCGACCCCCCAGGACAGACCGGAGAGGAAGCCGGCGCGGAAGCCGTCGCCCACACCGGTCGGGTCGACCTTGGACTCCTCCTCCGCGCAGCCGACCTCGATGACCGGCTCGCCGATCCGCTCGATCCGCACACCGCGCGAGCCGAGGGTGGTGACCCGGTGCCCGACACGGGCCAGGATCTCCTCGTTCGTCCAGCCGGTCTTGGACTCGATGAGCCCCTTCTCGTACTCGTTGGAGAAGAGGTAGGCCGCCCCGTCCAGCAGTATCCGGATCTCGTCGCCGTTCATCCGGGCGATCTGCTGGGAGAAGTCCGACGCGAACGGGATGCCGCGGGAGCGGCACTCCTCGGTGTGCCGCAGCATGGCCTCCGGGTCGTCGGCGCCGATCAGCACCAGGTCCAGGCCGCCGACGCGGTCGGCGACCGACTTCAGCTCGATCTGGCGGGCCTCGCTCATCGCGCCGGTGTAGAAGGAGCCGATCTGGTTGTGGTCGGCGTCGGTGGTGCAGACGAACCGCGCGGTGTGCAGGACCTCGGAGATCCGCACGGAGTCGGTGTCCACACCGTGCCGGTCCAGCCAGGCGCGGTACTCGTCGAAGTCGGATCCGGCGGCACCGACCAGGATCGGGCGGGTACCGAGCTGTCCCATCCCGAAGCAGATGTTGGCGCCGACCCCTCCCCTGCGCACATCGAGGTTGTCGACCAGGAAGGAAAGGGAGACCGTGTGCAGCTGGTCCGCTACCAGCTGGTCGGCGAAGCGGCCGGGGAAGGTCATGAGGTGGTCGGTGGCGATGGAGCCGGTGACTGCGATTCGCACGGCGAGGCGCTCCTGGAGGGAGACGGGCGTTGACAGTTAACGCTACCCGTTTCCGGGCACCGCCTTGCAGTACGAAAACTACCCGATAGTAGGTCTTTTTTCCGTCAACCCGACGTGCTTAACGTGCCCGCATGCCCAAAACCTTCGCCTCCCACCAATCACTGGACACCGAGATCAGTCTCGCCGAGCTCCGTGGCCGCAGCGCCCGGATGGCCCCGCACTGGATCGTCGCCCCCGCCGCCTCGGCTTCCGCTCCGGTGCCGCACTCGCGCATCAGCGGGGTGGTCGTGTCCGCCGCCTCCGCGCGGCTGGTCAGCGCCATGCCCGCGTTCGCTGACTAGGCCGTGTCTGACAAATAGTGCCGTCCGCCTGCCGCTGACCGAGCGTTCCGGTGCCCGGCCGGGCGCGTACGGGAACCGCACGCCCCCTCGTACCGTCACAGGGGTGTCCCCTGAGACGGGCACGTGTGACGGGTACTGAAGGAGCGATGCGGTGAACAGCAAGGAGCGGGCCACCAAGAGCGCCGAGGCCGACGAATCGACCCGGCGGCGTTCCCAGCTGGTCGTCACCTCGGTGGCCGCGGCAGCGGTGCTGCTCGTGGGCGGTGGCGGTGCGTACTGGGCGACCACGGCGGCCGGGGGCTCGGGCGGCTCGCCCGCCGCCCCGGCGTCCGACGGCACGCCACCGCCCCTGACCCTGGACGGTCCGTCGGAGACCGGCCCAGGTCCGGGGATCGCCCCGGGCGAGCCCGACCCCAACGGCGCCCGGTACCGCGCGAACGGCAAGCTGCCCGACGGGCCCGAGAGCGCCCCCGTGTACCGCGCGCGGGGCGAGGTCGCCGCTGCCGATGTCACCCGGCTGGCAGCCGCCCTCGGAATGGAGGGCACCCCGCGTGCCGTAGGCGACGTATGGCGGATCGCCGCGGAGAAGGACTCCAGCGGGCCGGTTCTCCAGGTCGGCCGGCAGGCGCCGGGCACCTGGACGTTCGCCCGGTACGGGGCCGCGCCCAAGGGCGACAACTGCCTCAAGGGCAGGCCCTGCCCCGACGGCGGTACCCCCGGGAACAGCACGGACGCCGCCAAGGCGGCGGTGAGCGAGGAGGCCGCGAAGAAGGCGGCCGCCCCGGTACTCACCGCCGTGGGCCAGAGCGGCGCACAGCTGGACGCCTCCCAGACGATGGGCTCGACGCGGGTGGTGAACGCGGATCCGGTGATCGGGGGGCTGCCGACGTACGGCTGGCTGACCGGGGTCCAGGTCGGGGCCGACGGCCAGGTGGTCGGTGGCAGCGGGCAGCTCGCCAAGCCCGTGAAGGGCGCCGACTACCCGGTACTCAGCGCGGACAAGACCCTCGAGCGGATGAACCAGGCATCGCGGGGTGGCGCCCCCGGGAACATCGGGGGATGTGCGACGCCCGTACCGGCGGAGAAGCCGGACGCTGCCCCTGACCAGGGGATCGCACCCTGCGAGCCCCACCCGGGCTCCGGCTCCGACGCCGGCTCGGCGGAGCCGGTGATGATCAGCAAGGCGGTCTTCGGGCTCGCGACGCACTCCGTGGACGGCAGGCCCGCGCTCGTACCGTCGTGGCTGTTCGAGGTGGACCCGGAAGGCGACACCGAACCGTTCACGATCACGCACCCTGCGGTGGACCCGAAGTATCTGAAGCAGCCGGGACCGGGCACGTCACCGTCGAAGCCCGCCAGCCCCTCCCAGCAGCCGGAGACCCACACGCGCCAGGTCGAGTCGTACGCCGTCTCGGACGACGGCCGCACCCTCACGCTGCGGTTCTGGGGCGGGGTGTGCAGCGAGTACACGGGGAAGGCGGAGGAGAGCGGCACCGAGGTCAGGGTGAGCATCACCGAGACCCGCAAGGACCCGGGGAAGGTCTGCATCCTGATCGCCAAGGAGGTGACCACCAAGGTCACGCTGGACAAGCCGCTGGGCGACCGTAAGGTCGTCGGCACCTCGGGCCAGGCGGTGCCCCTGAAGTAGGCCGGCCGTCGCAGTGCGCGGAAGGGCGGCGGCCCGGG
>NZ_JBHXFA010000091.1:24134-31434 GCF_042724175.1 Streptomyces sp. NPDC127084 | reverse complement strand
TCCCCCTCCCGATCTAAAATTTGTACGACCGCCGTGGGCCCCGCTTCGCGGCCCCCCCGGCGGGGGGGGGGCCACGCCCCCCAGCTTTGGGGGCCGCCGGGCGGTTGTGGCGTACCTGCGCCGGGGGTGCTGCGGGGTGTGCGCATGGCCTCTTCGTTCCGGAGGGGACGGTGGGTGCGGCGTGCGTGGCGTGGAAGCGACTGGTGCGTGGCGTCAGCGCGGTGCGGCGGCCGGTCCGGGGGTACGCCCGGCAGAGGCATAGGCCGCGCGTTCGCGTGCCGTGGGTGACAGGGCCACGAACGCGGCCGTGAGGAAGAGATAGGACCCGAGGCCGACGGCGAGGGGGAAGACGAACTGCGTCGTCGTGGCCCCGGGCAGCACCTCGCGCGAAGGTTCGACCTGCACGGTCAACGCGAGCATGCCGGTGTAGTGCATGCTGCTGACCGCCGCGCCCATGACGAGTGAGGCGGCGGCGACCGCGAGGGGTGCCGTGATGCTGAGAGCGGCCCAGAGCGCGGCGGTCGCGGCGACCACCGCGATGGCGATGGAGAGCGCGACCAGCAAGGGGTCGTAGCGCAAGGTCCCATGCAGCCGCAGGGCGGCCATACCGAGGTAGTGCATGCCGGCGATGCCGAGTCCGGTGGTGAGTCCGCCGAGCAGCAGAGCACGGCCGCGGTGACGGCCGCGGTCACGACCGTGTGCGACGGCGAACACACCGGAGCCGACCACACCCATGGCGACCAGCAGGCTGAGGATGGTCAGCGGCACGTCGAACCGGACGTCGGTGCCGACCACGCCGAAGCCGAGCATGGCGACGAAGTGCATGGTCCAGATTCCGCTGCCGATAGCGGATGCGGCGGTGATCAGCCAATTGCGCCGGGAGCGCCCGGTTGTCTCCAGGGCCCGGAGGGTGCAGCGCAGGCCGAGTGCGGCGCCGATGCATGCCATGAGGTACGACAGCGCCGGTGTCAGCCAGCCGAAGGTGGCGTGGTCCAGGTGTCCCATGGCTCAGGGACGCTAGTCCTGGCAGGGGCACGGCGCGGGGGTACGTTTCGAAAGCTGCTGGAATATGACAGAGAGATGTTTCTGAACGATCGTACCGAGCTCGAACGGGTGCGCAGATCGGTTCCGGCCCTGGTACTGGTGGGCTTGCGTACTCAACTGCGCGAGTACCGGTCTGTGCCGGCACCAACTCGCGTCCTGGCCGTCGATGGCCAGGACCTCGTCGGGATGCCGAGGTCGTTGCCCGGCGACCCCACACGGTCATGAACTTCCGTCAACGCCCGGACGCCGCAGTGACCGATTCGATGACACCGCGCCAAGTCCTGCGATAGCCCTCGCGAAGAGGGCCGCCGACGAGGGCGAGGATCTGTGACGCAGCGTCGATCACGGGTGTCGGGTCTCCGGACGTGCACAGCCGCAGGTGTCCTTCGAGCAGGGCGGCCCCACGTTCCCCGTCCGCCTCCAGAAGGCGCCGCGGCAGCCACTTCCCACCGCCGATCCATGCCTGGTGGTAGTCGCAGAGCAGATCTGCCGCCGCACTGAGAACGTACCCGCCCACCGCCAGACCCTCGATCCGGTCGCCGGCATCGGCGAGATCGTCCAGAGCATCCGTCAGCCCGTACCGCTTCGTCTCGACCACCTCCGGTGCCAGCGCCGGAGGGCCGTTGCGGAGGTCCGCCTCAGCACGGGCACGGGCGCAACCAGCCTCCCCAGCGGCATCGACCAGGATGAGACCCGTGGCATACACGCTCTGCAGGGTCGCACGACGTGAAGCGACGTCCGCAGCGAAGAGATCCGCGAGACCGGCACGGGTGTGGACGAACAGCTCCACGACACGTCCCTCGAACCGGATCGTCTCCCGGCAGGTCTCACCGTCGTCCCCGATGAGCACCGCGACGTCCAGGTCGCTGCCGGCAGTGGCTCGCCCCGCAGCCACCGACCCGCCGAGGACCGCGGCAAGCGCGTTGGGGAAACGGTCACGCACCAGGCGCCGGGCCTGGTCGACGGGGTCCGCGTTCATGGCGATCAGAGTGTCAGGAACCTTGATCGATGGCGAACCAGGTGTCCGTCACACGGCTTCACAGCTACGAACCGTGGGCCCCGAAAGCACGGAGGACCAGCTCAGCCCAACCCGATAGCGATCCGTACCAGTACCGAGGCCGGTCTACGCCGCGGATGGCATCCGAGCCGGTAGCCACCGCATCGGATACCGGCCGTGTGAGGGTGTCTCAGCTCGGATCGGGCGCCCGAAGCGGCGACGCGGGAACCGGTCGGCGGCGCAGCACCGTGAGCGTGCCTTCCCGTGCGGCCACCATGGCGAACGGAAACCGGTCGGCTTCGAGACAGAGAGCGACATCGTCGCCGTGGACTCCGGGGAACCCGCGACGTACGCCGTCGGTCAGAGTGGCGGCTGCATCCGACTCGGCCGCACGGCGAAGGTACTTGGCGGGGTCGTCACAGGCCCCGGCGGCTCTGCGGGCGATGTACCGAGCACAGGCCAGGTCCTCCTCCGCCCGCCCCTCGTCCCCGGTGACCACGAACGTGACGCCCTCGCCGCGCCGGTCCCGCTCGCGCAGGAGACGGGCCGTCGCCCCCGCCACGACGAAGCTCGCGCACAGCACCAGCGGCGAGCCGTGGACGGCGTGTACGCCCGCCGTCCCGTACGTGGTCTTCTGCACCACGGTCCGCCCGCTGAGGTCGGCGGTGCACAGCAGCCCGGGCGAGTTGACGGTGTCGAACCCGTCCGCGGGCGGACCGTCCTTGATCGCCACCCAGTCAGGGTGGCGGCCCTTGAGAGCGAGGGCGTCGTTCAGCGACTCGGCGAGCACGATCCTGTCCGCGCCCCGGGCGAAAGCCCACGCGGCCACGGTGAACGCGCGCATCACGTCGACCACCACGACAACAGCGGTGGGCGGGGCGGCAGGCAGCTCGGCGATGCCGATGAATCGGTTCTCCATCGATTTCATGATCCTTCTACCTCGAGATCCATCGAGCGCATGTTCTCGCGCCGGTGCGGGATCATGTCCCCATGGCCGACGACCACGCACACGTCCAGGAGTTCTTCGGCGCGCGAGCTGCGCACTGGGACTCGCGCTTCCCGCACGACGGGCCGGCGTACGCGGTCGGCGTCGCCGCACTCGGACTGCGCTCGGGGGACGCCGTCCTGGACGCGGGCTGCGGCACGGGGCGGGCCCTGCCTCTGCTGCGGGAAGCGGTCGGGCCTGACGGCACGGTGATCGGGGTCGATCTCACACCGCAGATGCTGGCCGCGGCCGACGACGCCGGGCGGGCCGGGGCGGGCATGCTGCTGCTCGCCGACGTGGCACGGTTGCCGCTGCACGCGCAGGCACTCGACGCGGTGTTCGCCGCCGGGTTGATCGCCCATCTGTCCCAGCCGGAGGCCGATCTGCGAGAGTTGGCACGTGTGGTTCGCCCCGGTGGACGGCTCGCGCTGTTCCACCCCCTGGGACGTGCCGCGCTCGCCGCGCGGCAGGGCAGGGAGCTGTCCGACGACGATCTACGGGCCGAACCCCGGCTCACCCGGCTGCTGGCCGCTTCGGGCTGGCAGCTGGTCTCGTACGTCGACGAGGACACGCGGTTTCTGGCGCTGGCCGTGCGCCAGGACTGAACGACAGGGCCGAAACCGTTCCGCGAACCCCCGGACCGTGTGGCTCGGGGCCCGAATCCGGGAAGACTCCTCGCACAGGTGTCCGTGAGACGGGTGAGTGAGCAGTCGGCCGAACGAGCGCCGGCCGCGGCATTCGGGAAGGGGCCAGGGGTGATCGGCGGAGCGATGGAGAGGATCCGCGGTCTGCTCGCAGGCGGACGGGGCGAAGGGCGGAACGCAGCCCCGGCTCCTGAGGCGCGAGCGCGCCGGCACAACATATTCGAGGCGGCGGCTGCCTACGTGTCCGCGTGTGCCGAAGACGATCAGCAGGGCATGGACGAGGCATCGGGCTGGGTGTCGCCCGAGGCCCTGTCCTTCGGCGTGAACGAGCTGGCATGCCGGGCCGTCATCGTGCTCGCCCGCGAGCGGGGCGAGTCGCCACAGACCGTGGCCCGCAACCTCCTCGGGCTGCCGGTGCCCTGACCTCCTCACCCTTCGGTCATTTTCCCCGCCGTAGGCACTCGACGGAGGGGCCGACCCCTGGTTAGGGTGCGCCGACGAACGAATGGATAGGGGAGGGTGCGGTGGGCGGGACGGAAGAGGTCGCCGACGACGACACGCTCTATGTGCTGACGGCCTTGCTGCTCACGCCCGCGCAGTTCCCGAGTGTGCTCGGTGACGACTTTCCGGAGGCGTGCGCGGCCCTGGGACTCGAACCGTACGAGGACGGGTACGGGCTCGTCCTCGGCCAGGATGCCGAGGGCGCCCGCTGGACGGTCGTCGTGGATGACGTGTCGCTGGTGGCGGTCGCGATCGCGTCCTGGGACTGCGGCATGGAGTACGACCTGTCACCCAGTGACCGCAGCGTGGTCGTGGTCCTGCCGGGCTGGCCGCTGGATGTCGCGACCGTCGCCCCCGGTGTCCCCGCCCCCCATGACCCGGCCGAGGCGGACGCGGGCCGACCCCCTCTGGTGCCTCCCCCGACGGATGTCTGGGGACCCGCTCAGCGCCGGCTGGGCGCGGACGAGCTCGCCCTCCAGTGGTCGACGTGGCGCCAGCGGGTGGCCGACAGGGTGGCTTCCGGGCAGCCTGAGAAGCCGGAGAAGGGCACGGCAGAGGCCCCGGAGAAGGATTCGGGGCAGGAACCGGAGAAGGAACCGGAGAAGGCCAAGGAGCGGAAGGGCCCGCGGCACGAGGGCGTCCGCCGAGTGCTGAAGGAGCTGCACGGCTATGTGGACGAGACCCCGCCGCTCGGGCGTGTGAGGTCCACCTTCGCTCCGGACGGAGCCCGCATGCTCCGTGCCGACGGACCGGGCTGGTCCGTGGTGGCCCGGACCGACGACATGGCCTTCGTGCTCCTCGACGACGAGCCGGGCGAGGTGCTGCCCGTGGGCCGGGGGCCCGAGCTGCCCGGGCTGCTGGCGGCCCTGGACAAGATGGCCGTACGGCCCGCCTGAGCCCGTAACGGCCCCAGCCGGGGTGCGGCTCACGTGAGCCGTACGGCCCGGCTGGGGCCTACACGCGCGTCACCGGCCGATCTGCCGGCGGTTGATCCTCCTGAGCCGGCGACGCTGCGAGGGGTCGAGCGCGAAGTAGGCCACGGCGGGCACCCCGACGATCACCAGCAGCGACATCCAGAATCCGATCAGCGGGATCAGGAGCAGGCCCACGGCCACTCCCCCGATGGCGATCTTCGCACCTGTGGACATCTCATGCCTCCTTTACGGCCCCGAGGCCGCACCTGCCGGTAGAACGCCTCCACACCGTCCTCGGTTCCCCGCGTGCCGGACTTCTCCCCCGGGTTCTCGCGTCACTCCCCCTCACGGAGTGCTCCTCCCACCGTGTGCATATGGCCGAGGGCCTGGCGGTACGAGTCGATGAGACCGGTCTCCGTGTACGGCAGCCCGAGCCTGCGGCAGTGTGCGCGGACCAGTGGCTGGACGAGCCGCAGATGAGGCCGCGGCATGCTCGGGAAGAGGTGGTGCTCGATCTGGTAGTTGAGCCCGCCCAGGAACCAGTCGGTGAGGATGCCGCCGCGTATGTTGCGGGAGGTCAGGACCTGGCGCTGCAGGTGGCCCCAGTCCCTGCCGTGGATCCCGTCCGGCATCTCCATGCCCTTGTGGTTGGGGGCGAAGGCCATGCCCAGATGAAGACCCAGCAGCATCTGATGGAGGAGGGCGAAGGCGAGTGCCTGGAAAGGGGTGAGAACCGACAGCAGCAGGGCGGAGTACCCGGCGACATGTGCCACGAGGAGGCCGCCTTCGACCACGCGTGCGCTCAGCGACGCACGGCGGTGTATCGGCGACCGTCCGAAGACGTGCCGGAAGCCGTAGACCTTGAGCGCCAGCCCTTCGAGGGTGGTCAGCGGGAAGAACAGCGCGGCCTGGTGGCGGGTGAGCCACCCCCGTACTCCGCTGCGTCCTGCCGCGTGCTCCGCACTGAAGACCAGGATGTCGGGGACGACGTCGGGGTCCTTGTCGAGGTGGTTGGGATTGGCGTGGTGGCGGTTGTGCTTGTCGTTCCACCAGTCCTGGCTCATGCCGAGCAGCAGGTTCCCGTGGACGAGCTGGATGAGGCGACTGGTCCGGCGGTGCGGGGAGATCTGCGCGTGCCCGGCGTCATGGGCGACGAAGGCCGCACGTGCCGAAAGCAGCGCGAGCGGCACGGCCAGGAGCAGTGTCCACCAGGAGGGGCCCATCAGGACGATGCCCGCCACGATCGCGACCAGCCCCAGTCCGTTCGCCGCCATCGTGCGCGCGTACCAGCCGGTGCGGCGTTCGAGGAGGCCCCGCTGTTTCGCGGTGCGCAGGAGTGGGGTGAAGTCACTGCCCGCCGCCCGGGCGGTGGATCCGCCGGGCGGCGGTTGCGGCGCGCCCACGTGTGCGATGACGGTGGCCTGGGGCATCTCGCTCTCCGGTCTTTCGACGGACTGCTCTGACCTGGAGAAACGTACGGATCCCAGGGCCTTCGGAGCCATGGGGCGACCATCCGGACGAGACGGGGGCAGTCCCTTTACCGCATGGTGGGGCCAGCACCACCACGTCCGGCCACGCCACAGGAGAGATCATGCGGCTGCTGCTGACATCCGACACCCATGTGCCCAAGCGCGCCCGGCGGCTTCCGGACCCCCTGCTGGCGGAGATCACGCGAGCCGACGCCGTCGTACACGCGGGCGACTGGGTGGACGAGGCGACCCTCGATCTGTTCGAAGCGCGCGCGGAACGCGTCATCGGGGTGTTCGGGAACAACGACGGACCCGCGCTGCGCGCCCGGCTGCCCGAGGTCGCCCGCGCCGACCTCGGCGGTCTGCGCTTCGGAGTCGTACATGAGACGGGTGCCGCACAGGGCCGCGAACGGCGGTGCGCCGAGCGGTTCCCGGATCTGGACGTACTCGTCTTCGGGCACAGCCACATCCCGTGGGACAGCACGGCAGAGGGCGGGCTGCGGCTGCTGAACCCCGGCTCGCCGACGGACCGCCGACGGCAGCCGCACTGCACGTACATGACGGTCGAGATCGCCGGTGGGGCGCTGACGCACGTGACGTTGCACCGGCTGCCGCCACGTACGTGAGCGCCCGCGGCTCCTGCCGCCTGACGCGGGGGGGGGGGCCCGGACCCCCCCCCCCCCCCCCGCCGGGGGGCCCCCGCAAAACCACAGGGCGGGGGGGGCGGGGGGAGAAACCCCCCCAGC
>NZ_JBHXFA010000091.1:20700-24124 GCF_042724175.1 Streptomyces sp. NPDC127084 | reverse complement strand
GGCCCGGGCGCCGCGCGGCGGGTCCGCGCGGGCGCGGCCCCGCGCCGTCGCTTGCGCGCCGGCCCCCCCCCCCCCCCCCCCCGCGCCGTGCCGTGGGCAACGGAAAAGCCCTAAGGGCGGAGGTGCCGGGTGAAGAACCGCAGCGTGCTGTCCAGTTCGAAGTCCGGGACCTCCATGTGCTTGCCGGGGTTGGCGTGCAGCGTCTTCTCGGTGGAGGCGAAGGCGTCGTACAGCGCCAGGCACTGGTCCCGTGGTACGCGCTCGTCATCCCACTGGACCAGGAACTCCACCGGCACCGTCACCCGCGCGGCGGCGTCGGCTGATGCCAGAGCCCCGCCGAGGCCCAGCACCGCCGCGCGGACCCGGGGTTCGGCGGCGACGAACGGAACACCGAGTCCGCAGCCGAGCGACACACCCCAGTAGCCCACCGGACCGCGGCCGACATGCTCGCACTCCTGGAGCGCGTCCAGCACAGCCCGCCACTCCGGGACGGTCTGGCGGGCGACGAGTGACTGGAAAGCGGCGACCAGCGGTGCCAGTTCCTCCCCGGCCGCCACCCGGGCCTGGTTCTCGGTGGCGATCCGGTCGTACTCCTCCTGCTTAGGCCGGTCGCCGTGGCCCGGCACGTCGACCGCCGCCACCGCGAAACCGCCTTCGGTCACAAGGCGGTGCGCGCGGCGCACGATCTCGGGGTCCTTCTTGTGGCGTCCTCCGCCGTGTCCCATGAGGATGAGGGGGCGCGTACCGGCGGCGCCTTCCGGCGTCCAGAGCACACCGGATATCTCGCCAAGGATGAAGAGTTGTTCGCGGACGCCTTCGGACGGCGTCTCAGAGATGAAGCGCATAGCGATTCAAGCCCTTTCGGGATGCCTTACGCGGGCACTCCCCGGGCCATGCGAGAGAGGGAGTCCCGACCTGTCGACATGTTGATCGGTCTCACCTCCTTGGTTCGCGGCAGCGCACGGCGGGGCTGAACCTATCATCCGCACTCCCCCGGCGAGGTACGGGGTCAGTCGGCCGGGGGTGTGCGGTGCCGCGGGCCTACCGGTGGAGCAGTGCCCCGGCCGTGAGCAGAAGGAAGCAGCCGAGGAGGCTGAGTCCGAAGGTCCTGCGGCGCAGCCGCTGGTAGCGCGTCTCGTATTCCCCGCGCAGCTCGACGCACCGGTCGGCGACCCGGCGGGTGACCACCTTGGACATGTCCACACGGGCCCGGGTGTACCGCTCCTCGAGCTCGCGGCGCTCGGCGGTGGTGAGCCAGGGCAGCGTTTCGCAGAAGGCGACGGCTTCCCTGCGTGCTTCGGCCAGCTCGGCCTGCCAGTAGAGGTAGCCATCGAGTCGGCGCAGTCCGTCTCTCACTCCCTCATACGGAGAGGGGCTGCTCACCGCCGGTCCGTCCCTGGCCCGCTCAGACGCCGCTCCGCTGCGCCGCCGGCCTGGATCTCGGCGAATTCCGGGTGGTGCATGTCGAACGCCGGGGATTCGGAGCGGATCCTCGGCAGGGTGACGAAGTTGTGCCGCGGTGGTGGGCAGGAGGTCGCCCACTCAAGCGAACGGCCGTAGCCCCACGGGTCGTCCACCTCGATCTTCTTTCCGTACTTCTCCGTCTTCCAGACGTTGTAGAAGAACGGCAGGATGGACAGCCCCAACAGGAACGAGCTGATCGTTGAGATCGTGTTCAGCAGCGTGAAGCCGTCGGCGGCCAGGTAGTCCGCGTAACGGCGGGGCATGCCCTCGGCGCCCAGCCAGTGCTGGACCAGGAAGGTGCCCTGGAAACCGATGAACAGCGTCCAGAAGGTGATCTTGCCGAGGCGCTCGTCCAGCATCTTGCCGGTGAACTTCGGCCACCAGAAGTGGAATCCGGCGAACATCGCGAACACCACGGTGCCGAACACGACGTAGTGGAAGTGCGCGACGACGAAGTACGAGTCGGAGACATGGAAGTCCATCGGCGGCGAGGCCAGGATGATCCCGGTCAGACCACCGAAGAGGAACGTCACCAGGAATCCGGTGGCCCACAGCATCGGGGTCTCGAAGGACAGCGAGCCCTTCCACATGGTGCCGATCCAGTTGAAGAACTTCACACCGGTCGGTACCGCGATCAGGAAGGTCATGAACGAGAAGAACGGCAGCAGCACCGCGCCGGTGACGAACATGTGGTGCGCCCACACGGTCACGGACAGACCGGCGATCGCGATGGTCGCGGCCACCAGGCCGATGTAACCGAACATCGGCTTGCGGCTGAAGACGGGCACGACCTCCGAGATGATGCCGAAGAACGGCAGGGCGATGATGTACACCTCCGGGTGCCCGAAGAACCAGAAGAGGTGCTGCCACAGCAGGGCACCGCCGTTCGCGGGGTTGTAGATCTGCGCGCCGAACTTGCGGTCGGCCTCCAGGGCGAACAGCGCGGCGGCCAGCACCGGGAAGGCGAGCAGGACCAGCACACCGGTCAGCAGCACGGTCCAGCAGAAGATCGGCATACGAAACATCGTCATGCCGGGTGCGCGCATGCAGATGATCGTGGTGATGAAGTTGACCGAGCCGAGGATCGTGCCGAATCCGGAGAACGCCAGACCCATGATCACCATGTCCGCGCCCACGTTGGGCGTGTGCTGGGCATCCGACAGCGGCGGGTACATGAACCAGCCGAAGTCCGGTGCGCCGTTCGGGGTGAGGAAGGCGGCAAGCGCGATCAGCGAGCCGAAGACGTAGAGCCAGTAGGCGAACATGTTCAGCCGCGGGAACGCCACATCGGGCGCGCCGATCTGCAGCGGCATGATCCAGTTCGCGAAGCCGGCGAACAGCGGCGTCGCGAACATCAGCAGCATGATCAGGCCGTGCATCGTGAACGCCTGGTTGAACTGCTCGCTCGACATGATCTGCATCCCGGGGCGCGCCAGTTCCGCGCGCATGAACATCGCGAAGAGGCCGCCGATGCAGAAGAAGCCGAAGGAGGTGGTCATGTACAGGGTGCCGATGGTCTTGTGGTCCGTGGTGGTCAGCCACTTCACCACCACATTGCCCGGCTGCCTGGACCGGAGTGGGACCTCGTTCTCGTACGCGTCGTCAACCAGGTCGCTGGACGGGGTCTTGGAATGCATGGCGACGCGGGCTCCTGGCTGACTCGGCATCGGCGCCGACCTCGGCTCATGCCGATCGGGTCAGCGCATACTTACGATGCTTTTCTCCCGCAGCGCAGGCGTGGGACCCTCATCGGGCGCACTCATGTCACCCGATCGGCGACAGGGCCTGGGCCACTTGGCGGACAGGCGCGCGGAGGATCCGAACGCCGGTGGGCGACCGGCCCTCTGAGCCGTCCGGGCCGCATGGACCACAACGGGGTGGGCCCCCCCCACCCGGTGGGGGTGGGGGCCGGAGTGGGATAACGGTGTGGGGGGGGGGTCGGCGGGTGGAGCCGGTGGGG
>NZ_JBHXFA010000091.1:12266-20690 GCF_042724175.1 Streptomyces sp. NPDC127084 | reverse complement strand
GGGGGGGGGGGGGGGGCGCGCGCCCGCGCCGCGGCGGCGGGCCGGACCGCCCCCCGGGGGGCCCCCCCCCGCTCCGGGGGGCGCGCCCCCCCCCGTTCACTTACCGCTGTGGTCGGGGTCAGACGAGGTCGAACCGGTCGAGGTCCATCACCTTGGCCCATGCCGCGACGAAGTCGTTCACGAACTTCTCCTTCGCGTCATCGCTCGCGTAGACCTCGGCGAGCGCACGCAATTCGGAGTTGGATCCGAAGACCAGGTCGGCCCGGGTACCGGTCCACTTGGCCTTGCCCGTGGCGGCATCGCTGCCCTCGAAGGTGCCCGCGTCCTCGGACGTGGCCTTCCACGTCGTGCCCAGGTCGAGCAGGTTGACGAAGAAGTCGTTGGTCAACACCCCGGGGGTCGCGGTGAGCACACCGTGCTGCGACTGCCGGTGGTTGGCACCCAGCACCCGCAGGCCGCCGACGAGGGCCGTCATCTCGGGTGCGCTGAGGGTCAGCAGGTTGGCCTTGTCGAGCAGCAGGTACTCGGCCGGCAGCCGGTTGCCCTTGCCCAGGTAGTTGCGGAAGCCGTCGGCGGTGGGCTCCAGCGGGGCGAACGACTCCACGTCGGTCTGGTCCTGGGCGGCGTCCGCGCGGCCCGGGGTGAACGGGACCTCGATGTCGAAGCCGGCGTCCTTGGCTGCCTGCTCGACGCCCGCGCTGCCCGCGAGCACGATCAGATCGGCGAGAGAGACCTGCTTGCCGCCGGTCTGGGCCGAGTTGAAGGCCTGCTGGATGTTCTCCAGGGTGCTCAGCACCGTCGCCAGCTGGTCGGGGTCGTTGACCTCCCAGCCGCTCTGCGGCTGGAGGCGGATCCGCGCACCGTTGGCGCCGCCGCGCTTGTCGCTGCCACGGAAGGTGGACGCCGAGGCCCAGGCGGTGGACACGAGCTGGGACACCGACAGGCCCGAGTCGAGGATCCTCGCCTTGAGGGCCACGACGTCGGCGGTGTCGACCAGCCCGTGGGTCACCTCGGGCAGCGGGTCCTGCCACAGCAGCACCTCGGACGGCACCTCGGGGCCGAGGTAGCGTGCGATCGGGCCCATGTCGCGATGGGTCAGCTTGTACCAGGCCCTCGCGAACGCGTCCGCGAACGCGGCGGGGTTCTCGTGGAAGCGCCGCGAGATCTGCTCGTAGACCGGGTCGAAGCGGAGCGAGAGGTCGGTGGTGAGCATCGTCGGAGCGTGCGTCTTCGACGAGTCGTGGGCATCGGGTACGGTTCCCGCGCCCGCGCCGTCCTTGGGACGCCACTGGTTGGCTCCGGCGGGGCTCTGGAACAACTCCCACTCGTAGCCGAACAGGATGTCGAAGAAGCTGTTGTCCCATGTCACCGGGGTGTTGGTCCAGATGCCCTCCAGACCACTGGTGATCGTGTCGCCGCCCTTGCCGGTGCCGTGGCTGTTCCTCCAGCCGAGGCCCATCTCCTCCATCGGCGCGGCCTCCGGGTCGGCGCCGACGGCGTCCGCGGGGCCCGCGCCATGGGTCTTGCCGAAGGTGTGGCCACCCGCGATCAGGGCGACCGTCTCCTCGTCGTTCATCGCCATCCGGCGGAACGTCTCGCGGATGTCGCGGGCGGCGGCGATCGGGTCGGGGTTCCCGTTCGGGCCCTCCGGGTTCACATAGATGAGACCCATCTGGACCGCGCCGAGCGGGTTCTCGAGCTCGCGGTCACCGGTGTAGCGCTCGTCGCCGAGCCAGGTGGTCTCCGGACCCCAGTAGACGTCCTCGTCGGGCTCCCAGACGTCCGCACGCCCGCCGGCGAAGCCGAAGGTCTCGAAGCCCATGGTCTCCAGGGCGACGTTGCCGGCGAGAATCATGAGGTCGGCCCAGGACAGGTCCTGTCCGTACTTCTTCTTGACCGGCCACAGCAGACGGCGGGCCTTGTCGAGGTTTCCGTTGTCCGGCCAGCTGTTCAGCGGTGCGAAGCGCTGCTGACCGGCCCCGGCGCCGCCGCGGCCGTCGCTGATCCGGTAGGTGCCGGCGCTGTGCCAGGCCATCCGGATGATGAACGGGCCGTAGTGGCCGAAGTCGGCCGGCCACCAGTCCTGCGAAGTGGTCAGCACCTCGGCGATGTCCCGCTTCACCGCCGGGAGGTCGAGGCTCTTGAACGCCTCTGCGTAGTCGAAGTCCTCGCCCAGCGGGTTGGACACGGCGGGGTTCTTGGCAAGGATCCTCAGATTGAGGCGCTCCGGCCACCACTGGCGGTTACCGCCGCCCTGAGTGGGGTGCGGCGCCCGGCCATGGGCGACCGGGCAGCCTCCAGCATCCTCGGTCTTTGCATCTGCAACGATTGCATCATGATTCTCGGACATGGAAATCCTTCCGGACGGGGCAAATCACGTGCTCGGGAACTACGCGGTGGGACTCGGAACTCAGAACTGGAACCGGCGGATGACCTCGGACTCGTCCGGCATACGAATCACGCCACGGTGAGTACTGGAGAGCTACGTGCACGTTATGGAGGGGACGCTTGACCGGCGCGAGCGCGGGGCAATGATCCCGTCATGGCTTAAATCTCCTGCCGTACTGGAGTGTACTGCTCTCTTGGCTACCACCGGAACCGATCCTACAATGGACACTGTCCAAGTCAAGAAGTATGCCTAACCCATATCCAGTCGGATTCAAGACATGCACCAGTAGACTTGGAGTGCCCCGCGCGGTGCCCCCATCGAGCCTGAACAGGTGAACAGACATGAGTGACCTGCTGGTGCGACTACGAGCACGCGGCTGGCGTGTGACCTCCCAGCGGCGTGTCGTCGCGGAGGTCCTCGACGGCGACCATGTGCATCTCACGGCCGACGAGGTGCACGCCCGCGCGGCACAGCGGCTGCCGGAGATCTCCCGGGCGACCGTCTACAACACCCTGGGCGAACTGGTGTCCCTCGGCGAGGTCACGGAGGTCTCGACCGAGGGCCGGGCCAAGCGCTACGACCCCAACGGGCACCGGCCGCACCAGCATCTGGTGTGCTCCCACTGCGGCACCATCCGCGATGTCCACCCGCTCGGCGACCCCCTGGCCGCTCTCCCCGCGCAGCTGCGTTTCGGCTTCACGGTGTCCGAGGTCGAGGTCACCTACCGGGGGCTCTGCCCGTCCTGCGCCTGATCGGCGGATGAGGCCCACTACGGAGTTCGGTTCGCACCGTTCGATTACGTGTGGTGGGTTTCCGCCCGGAACGCGACGGCACGTCACGGCGCCCTACGGCACGCCTGTAGAAGGGAGTTCGCTGCTCGAGTGCCTACAGGGGGAATGAGCCATGAAGCGCACCCGCCCACGTATCCACGGCCGCCATCCGCTGTCCCGTAGCGTCGCAGCCGTCGCTCTCGCGGCTCTCTGCCTGCTGGCAGCCGGGTGCGGGAGCGGCGGTGGCGAGGATTCCGGTGACACCGGTGGCAGTTCGACGGGTTCCACGGCGTCCGGTTCGGACGGGGCGGACGGGGCGGACGGGGCGGACGGGGCGGACGGGGCGGACGGCAGTGGTACCGGGGACGGCACCGGCGGCGAGGACACGAGCGACAAAGACACCCTGACCACAGGTGAGGACGGGGAGACCGGTTCAGCCGGTGCGGACTCCGACGGCGGCAGCGCGGGCCGGGCCGAGGAACCGGTCGGCAACTGCGCGTCGTACACGCTGCCCGCCTCCGACCAGTCCCCCAAGTCCTTCTCCAGTGGCACCACCACCATCAGCCTGCGGCGCGGCTACGACGTCGCGGCGCAGGTCGTCGAGGCCACGTCGGACGACGGCCGCTACGGCGGTGAGTACAGCCTGATGAGCGGTGACGCGTCCTTCTACGACGGGCAGATCACCGTGTCCATCGAATACGAACTGGTCACGGGGTTCGACGGGCAGGTCACCAGTGAAACGGTGCAGAAGGCTCATGTGTGCGGATGGACGGAGGAGTGAAACCGCCGTGCGGGCGAGTGCCCGGGCCGCTTCGGGACCGGCGGGCCGGTGCCCGCGGTCACCGGCGTCATCCACGTACGCCCAGTACGCCCCGTACGAGGCCGACCTCACGCCGTGGAACCGCGTCCCGTGCCGCCTGACTCATTTCGGCCCAGAATCCCAACGGGCGTGTCCACGACCGGACTTCGGGTACGCGCCTTCAGGGCCGGCCTCCCCGCCATGGCCCCGCCCTCTCCGTACGGGGTGCGGAGGGGGATCCCCGCTGGTGGTGCCTGTTCGTGGGGGACGGTCACCACCAGCGGGGCCGCCGAACGTGCCCAGGACCCCCAGGAGCGCGAGCGTCTGGAGGAGAAGGTCCCGGGAGCTTCGCGAGCAGATGCGACAGCGGCATGGCAACGCGGGCGGGGACAACCTCGGCCCTGTGTGACCGGCGGTCGCCTGAACGCAGCGGCCGGGGCTCCCGCTCGACGGGGCCCCGGCGCGGGGCGGGCGCCTATCCGGGCCAGGTGCCGGTCAGGCGGCGTACCGCGACGGCACCGCCGCGGTCGGTCGCGGCTTTGACCGCTGCGAAGATCGCGCCCTGCAACGCTGCCGCGAGGAGCACTTCCTTCCAGCCGCGATGTTCGTCCGTGGCGTCGGGGGCGTCCTGCTCGTGGCCGACGACTTTCCAGACCTGCTTGAACAGTGCGCCTGCCGCCGCACCACTGGCGGCCCCGGCCAGCATGCCGACCGGCTTGTAAGCGATCTTGGAGGGTTTCACGGTCCTCACCTCTTGGCACGCCGCATCAGCATCGCCAGTACGAGGATGCCCGCGCCGGCGGCGAGCAGAGCGGCGCGGTTGCGGCGGGCCGCACCAGCGGCTTGGAGAAGTGGTTCGGGTGTGTTGTCGTGCAGGAGGTGCGCCGCCTGGACGGCCCGGTCCTTCGCTTCGGCCGCGGCGTGCTCGACCTGGGTCTTGATATCGCCGGCCATCTCCTGGGCCCGGGCCTTGACGTCCGTCTTGTCGGCGAGGGCCTCCAGAGTCCTGCCGAGTTCCTCCCGGGTGGCCTGGGCTTCCTCGGCCAGTTCCTCGGGCGTGTCGGGGATCGCGTCGTCCTGCGGGGTCCCGGTCATCGGTGCGTCATCCTTTCCTTGATCTCCGCGGCGTCGGCCTTCAAGCCTTCGATGGCTTGCTCCGGCGCGGCGGGAGTGCCTTGGCCGACCTGCTTCCTTCCGGTGGCTGCGAGAACGGCGGCGACAGCCAGCAGGACCGCGGTGATGATGAGCGCGGACGCCCACACCGGCAGTACGAGAGCCAGTGCCGCGATCGATGCGGCGACCAGGGCCTGCAGGGCGAGGAATCCGATCACGCCCGCGCCGCCGAACAGCCCACCGCCGATTCCGAACCGTCTGCCCTTCTGTCGCATCTCCGCCTGCGCCAGCCGCAGCTCCTGCCGGATCAGCCGGGAGAACTGCTCTGACGCCTGTTCGACAAGCTCGCCCACGGATTCCCGGCCATGCCTCGCTGACGGGTGTTCAGTGCTGTCCGGCATGGCGTCACCTCCTCGTGCCGGGGACGTAGCAGCGGCTACCCGCGATTACCGCGCTCACCCCGCCGGGAATGGCGGGCGTCGGGCCCCGGCTGAAACAGCGCCGGGAAACACATCAGGGTTCGCCCATCTCCCGACGCTCTTCCTCGGTCCAAGCGCGGGTGTCCCGGGGTTCCACGTACGGCTCCTCGTCTGCGGGGTGACCGGCGACGATCGCCCGTTCACGGGCCATCTCCGCGTCGAATTCCAGGCCGAGCAGGATCGCCAGGTTGGTGATCCACAGCCACACCAGGAAAATGATCACACCTGCCAGGGTGCCGTAGATCTTGTTGAAAGAGCCGAAGTTCGCCACGTACAGCGCGAAGAC
The DNA here is from genome assembly GCF_042724175.1 of Streptomyces sp. NPDC127084. NCBI lineage: Bacteria > Bacillati > Actinomycetota > Actinomycetes > Kitasatosporales > Streptomycetaceae > Streptomyces > Streptomyces sp. NPDC127084. The sequence continues at coordinate 14,854 of NZ_JBHXFA010000091.1, read as the reverse complement.
CGCCGAAGCGATCAACCAGATCACCAGTGCGAGGAGACTGCCCGGAGTCACCCACTTGAAGCCCCGGCCACGGGCATTGGGGGCTGCCCAGTACAGAACCGCGATCATGATGGTGACCAGGATGAGCAGGACGGGCCACTTCGCGATCGACCAGACGGCGAGTGCCGTCTGGCCGATGCCCAGAGCGTTCCCGGCCCGCTGAGCCAGAGTGCCGGTGAACACCACGATGAACGCGCTCACGCACGCCAGAGCCATCAGAACCAGCGTCAGCAGCAGCCTGAGCGGCGTCACCTTCCACACCGGACGGCCTTCGGGGATGTCGTAGACCGCGTTGGAGGCGCGGATGAACGCCGCCACATATCCTGAGGCCGACCACACCGCCAGCACGAGGCCCACCACCGCGAGGACCGAGCCGGTGCCGCTGCTGGACTGCAACTGCGCCACCGCGTCGGTGATGATGTCGCGGGCGGCACCGGGGGTCAGCTTCGTCAGACTCTCGACCAGGTTCCGTGTCGTCGACTGCCCCGCGATACCCAGCACGGAGACGAGCACCAGAAGCGCTGGGAACATCGCCAGCACTCCGTAGTAGGTCAGCGCCGCGGCCCGATCGCCGAGCTGGTCGTCGGTGAACTCTCGCACGGTGCGTTTTAGCACCGCCCACCACGACTTCCCGGGCAGGTCCGAAGGCTCGTCGGGTACGGGAGCACCCGGTGCCCGGGGCTCCTCGGCGGCGGCCCTGCCGTGTTCGTTGCGCCGTATCGAGGCCATACCGTGCTACTGCCCCCGCTTCCGCGGTGGACTCCCTACCGGGCGGGATGTCGAGGGGCGCGCCCTCGGCGGGTCGGCTTCGGCGGACGTGGCCGGACCGTCGCGGGAACCGCGTGACGGTCAGGGGCGCACCCCGTCGAAGGCGATGGGAATGTGCCGGGGCCCGCGCAGTACGGCGCTGGTGCGGTACGGCGGGGGGTCTTCGAGCAGGCGGGGGTTGTCGAGCCTGCGGACCAGCTCGGTGAGCGCGATCTGCCCCTCCATCCGCGCCAGCGGAGCGCCGAAGCAACTGTGGATGCCACTCCCGAAACCGAGGTGCGTGACGTCCGGGCGGTCCGGGTCGAAGCGGTCGGGGTCCTGGAAGCGCTGCGGGTCGCGGTTCCCGGATGCCAGCATCAGGGCCACCACGGAGCCTTCGGGGATGGTGATGCCGCCGATCTCGATGTCCGTGATCGCACCGCGCCGGGGGATGATCTGCACCGGGGGCTCGAACCTCAGCAGCTCCTCGACCAGCCGCGGGGCGATCTCCGGTTCGCGGCGCAGCCGCTCGAACAGGTCCGGGCGGCGCAGCAGGGTCAGCATGCCGTTGCTGATCAGGTTGACCGTGGTCTCGTGGCCGGCGACCAGTAGCAGCACCGAGGTGACCACCAGTTCGAGCCGGCTGAGCGGGCCGCCGGCTGCCTCATGGTCCTGGGCGAGAGTGGTGAGCATGCCCTTGGGGTCGCTCCGGCCGCTGTCGATCAGCTCGTTGATGTAGAAGGCCAGTTCCTTCTTGGTCTCGAGGCCGTCCTGCAGTCTGACGGACGGGTCTTCGCCGGGCCTCGGGTCGATCGACGCGACCAGTTTGTCGGCCCATTCGCGGAAGCGGGCCTCGTCCTCGTGGGGCACCCCGAGCAGCCGGCAGATGGCCGTCACGGGGAAGGGATAGGCGAAGGAGTCGACCAGATCGAGCTCGCCGCCGTCGGGGAAGGCATCGATCAGCCCCGCTGCGGACATCTCAAGGCTCGGCCGCAGCTCCGCGATGAGCCGGGGCGAGTGCGGCGGCCCGAACTGGCGCATGGCGAGACCGCGGACCCGGTCATGCTCGGGCGGGTCCATGCCGATGAAGGCGGGCGGGAACTTCCCTCCCGCGGCCTCCTCTTCCTCCGCATGCGTGGAGGTGAGGCGGGGGTCGTGGAGCAGGGCCAGCACCTCGGGGTAGGTGCTGATGGTGTAGGTGCCGTCGTCCTGCCTGCACACCGGCGTCTTGCGGAGCTCCGCGTAGAGAGGATAGGGATCGGCTCGGCTGCCGTAGTCGAGGATCTTCCGCATCAGGGACTCGTTGCCCACCACGCTGCTCCTTCCGTACGCCGGTTCCCGGAAGTCACCGGTCCCGCCCGCATTCTGAGCACGGCTTCGGCTCCTACCAGGGTGTCCCGCGTGGTGACTCGCGCGCGAGTCGCCTGACCGGCTCACACACCGGCAGTCGGCACGTCCGTGCGGAAGCCGGATCCGGGGGGTGCCCGCCGACGCCGGACAGCCCTATCGGATGATGTGCACATGAAAATCCAGCGGGCCGGATACGGCCTGTTCGCCGCGCTGACCACCCTGGCACTACTGATCTGCGGCACCATCATCACCACCGTCACTTTCGTCAACAGGGAACACGACGGCCTGTCAGCGGCCGGGAACAGCGGCGGCGCGACAGCGCAGGCCATCGGGACGGGTGGGTGGGCCGGTACCTGGTCGGGGGGGGGGGGGGGGGGCGGGGGGGGGGGGGGGGGGGGGGGGTCCGGGGGCGAAGTCGTGGACACCAGAGGAGGCGGGGGGCCCCCACAGAT
>NZ_JBHXFA010000091.1:0-12256 GCF_042724175.1 Streptomyces sp. NPDC127084 | reverse complement strand
CAGTACACGAGCGGGCTATCTCGCGGCCGGTCACGCGGGGGGCGGCCCCGGCTCGCCCATGGGCTGGGGGGGGGGGGCCCGGTACCTGGTCGGCCGCGCCGGGGAAGGCCGTCGCGGCTCCTGCCGGGGCGTACTCCGTGCGCAATGTCGTGCACACCAGTGTCGGCGGCGGCCAAGCACGTATCACGCTGTCCAATCTCTTCGGTACCGCCCCGCTGCACGTCGGGGGCGCGAGTGTCGCCGTCGCCGGCCGCGGCGCCGAGGCCCTGCCCGGCACCCTGCGGGAGGTGCGGTTCGACGGGCAGCGGTCAGTCGCGATACCGGTGGGCGGGCATGTGGTCAGCGATGCCGCGCCACTCCCTGTTCCCGAGGACGGACGCCTGCTGGTCACGGTGTACGTCGCCGCGCCGGGACCGGGCATGGTCACCCTGCACTGGCGGGCCCACCAGACGTCGTATCTGGCCGTCGGGGACCGCACGCGGGACGCGGACGGCGCCGCGTACACCCGGCGTATCTCGTCCTGGCAGTATCTGACGGCAGTCGACGTGCTCGGTCAGTCCGTCCGCGGCACGGTGGTCGCGATCGGCGACTCGCTCACCGACGGTGCTGGTTCGACTCCGGACACGGACCGCCGGTGGCCGGACCGGCTGGCCGCACGGCTGCGTGCCGGCCGCTGGGGGTACGGGGTGGTGAACCAGGGCATCAGCGGCAACCGAGCCCTCAGCGACGGCACCGGGCCGAGCGGGCTCTCCCGCTTCGAGCGCGATGTGCTCGACCGGCCCGGTGTGCGGGTCGTGGTCATCGACCTGGGCATCAACGACATCATCAGGCCGCCACGCCCCGCGGGCCCCGGGGAGCTCACGGCCGCGCTGCGGACGCTCGCCGAGCGTGCGCGGGCCCGCGGGCTGCGGGTGGTCGGCGCCACGCTGATGCCGTTCGGGGGCCACCGCCGCCACACCCCCGCTCTGGAGGCCGTGCGGCAGGAGGTGAACGCGGCGATCCGCGAGGGCGCGGTCTTCGACGCCGTGCTCGATTTCGACCGGGCCCTGCGCGACCCGTACGCCCCGGGCCGGCTTGATCCGGCCTATGACTCGGGCGACCATCTCCACCCCAACGACGCCGGGTACGCGCGTATGGCGCAGAGCGTGGACCTCTCGGTGCTGATCGGCGACGGCGCCTCCGCCCGGCTCTGAGAGCAGCGGACGGGAAACACCGAGGGCGGTGACCGGTCCCCTTTCGGATCGGTCACCGCCCAGCGGTATGGGGACCCGGGTCAGACCACGGGAGCCGGGTAGGTCGGGTACTCCACCCCGGAGACGTGCTGCACGACCCGGATGACCTGGCACGAGTAGCCGAACTCGTTGTCGTACCAGAGGTAGAGGATCGCGTTGTCGCCGTCGACCTTGGTGGCGCCTGCGTCGACGATCGAGGCGTGACGCGAGCCGATGAAGTCGTTGCTGACCGCGTCGGGGGCACTGGTGAAGTCGATCTGGCGCTTCAGCGGCGAGGTCAGCGAGACCTTGCGGAGGTAGTCGAGGACCTCCTCGCGGGTGGCTTCGCGGCCGAGCCGCAGGCTGAGGATCGCGATCGAGACATCCGGCACCGGCACCCGGATGGAGCTGCCGGTGATGGGGGCCTTGAGCTCGGGCAGCGCCTTGGCGACAGCGGAGGCTGCGCCGGTCTCGGTGATGACCATGTTGAGCGGCGCCGAGCGGCCACGGCGGTCGGCCTTGTGGTAGTTGTCCAGCAGGTTCTGGTCGTTGGTGAACGAGTGGACGGTCTCCACATGTCCGCGCAGCACACCGTACTCGTCCGCCATCGCCTTGAGCGGCGGGACGATCGCGTTGGTGGTGCAGGACGCGCAGGACAGGATCTGCTCGTCCGGCTTGATCGTGTCGTGGTTGACGCCGTGCACGATGTTGGGGACGTCGCCCTTGCCGGGGGCCGTCAGCACGACCTTGTCGATACCGGGGCGCAGGTGCTTGGACAGGCCCTCGCGGTCCCGCCACTTGCCCGTGTTGTCGATGAGGATGGCGTCCTTGATGCCGTAGGCCGTGTAGTCGACCTCCGACGGGTCACCGGCGTAGATGACCTTGATCTCGTTGCCGTTGGCGACGATCGTGCTGTTCGCCTCGTCGACGGTGATCGTGCCCTGGAACTGGCCGTGGATGGAGTCCCGGCGCAGCAGCGAGGCGCGCTTGACGATGTCCTGGTCACCGCCCCGGCGGACGACGATGGCGCGCAGCCGCAGTCCGTTGCCGGAGCCGGCCTTCTCGATCAGCAGGCGGGCGACGAGCCGGCCGATACGGCCGAAGCCGTACAGCACGACGTCGCGTCCCTCGCGGCGCTCGATCTTGTTGGCCCCCGTGGGGCCGGCGGCCGGCGCCGCCATCCGCGGTGAACTCCGCGGCCGACAGGCCGCGGTCGTCGGCCTTGTGGGTCGCGGCGAGCATGCCGATGTCGATCTGGGAAGGGCCGAGATCGAGCGTGGTGAGCGCCTGGAGGAACGGCAGGGTGTCGGTGACCGAGAGCTCCTCGCCCGCGATCTGCCGTGCGAACCGGTGCGTCTTCAGGATGCTGACCACCGACTTGTTCACCAGGGAGCGGCTATGAAGGAGGACGGTGACGTCCCGCTCCCGGTGCAGCTTCCCGATGATCGGGATCATCGACTCCGCGATCTCCTCGCGGTTCTTCCAGTTTGTGAACGAGTCCTCGTTGACAGTCACAGGATTATCTTTCGAGCTAGGCGGTGCTCATATGCTAACCCGCCCACCTTTGGATCTTGTAGGTGCCCCCCGTCACACCGCTTGGACCCCATAGGTCACACAGGCCCCTCGGTCTGCGCCGGGCATGCGAGGGGCCCCTGGTCCGCCGGACGGTGCGGGCGGTCCAGGGGCCCTTGGCCGGGTCCCGGGGGCGGTGGCGTCGGGGGTGGGGTCAGGCGTTACGGGGCCATCTCGTACGCACCCGACAGCGCCTCGACCCGCGCCCAGACACGCGCCGAACGGGCCTCGTCCACGACGGGACGGCGTACCGCGCCGAGCGCCCAGCGCTGCTGCTGCTCGTTGGCGGAGTCCTTGCCGTGCAGCTCGACCGCGTGCGCCGAGAAGTCGCGGACGAGGACCGCGAACAGCTCGTCGAGCACGTCCTCGTCCAGCGCCGTGAGCCGGGCCTGCTCCAGGATCAGCTGGCCGTGCACGACCAGGGCGAAGAGCTGGCCGACGGCGAGCAGCAGATCGAGGTCACGGCTCTGCCGCTCGTCGGGGGCGGCGGTGGTGACGAACTCGCACAGGGCGTCGGCCTGCTCGCGGAAGCGGGCGACGTTGGGGACGTGGGCGTAGCCGTCGTAGGCCGGGCGCCAGTCGTGGAAGCGCACGGAGCCCAGACCGCGGGCGGGGCCCTGCCGGAAGAGGAAGTCGTCGTCGGCGGCGTCGAGGCGGGTCGGCACCTCGGGGTACTCCGCCGGCGCCAGCAGGTGGTTGCCCATGAACTTGAGGATCAGTGCCAGGTTGACGTGGACCGTGCCCTCCAGCTTCGGCAGTCCCCGGATCTCGGAGGAGGCCTGCGCGAAGTAGGTGTCCTTCTCGAAGCCCTTGGCCGCGATCACGTCCCACATGAGGTCGATGACCTTCTCGCCCTCGGTGGTGACCTTCATCTTGGTCATCGGGTTGAACAGCAGGTAGCGGCGGTCGTCGGGACCCGCGGAGCGGAAGTAGTCGACGGCGCGGTCGCTGAACATCTTCATCCCGACCAGCCGGACGTAGGCGTCGGCGAGCTCACGGCGCACGTGCGGGAAGGCGGTCACGGGGCGGCCGTAGAGGATGCGGTTGTGCGCGTGGGTGACGGCCTCGTACATCGCGTGCTCGCAGATGCCGATCGAGGCGGTGCACAGGTTGAACTTGCCGACGTTGACGGTGTTCAGCGCGGCGTCGAAGGCGGCGCGGCCAGTGTGCAGGATGTCCTCGGGTGCGACCGGGTAGTTCTCCAGCCGGAACTCGCTCACGTACTTCGAGGAGTCGACGACGTTCTTCACCAGGTGGTAGGCCGGGTGACGGCTGTCGGCGGCGAAGAAGACGTATCCGTCGGGGCCTTCGACATCGGTGCGGCGGCCGAAGACCGACACGAGGCCGGCCGCGTTGCCGTTGCCGATGTAGTACTTGGAGCCGGTGGCGCGGAAGCCGCCGTCGCCGTCCGGCTCCAGCAGCATGTCGGTGGAGTAGATGTCGGCGCCGTGCTCCTTCTCCGACAGACCGAAGGCGAACACCTCACCCTGGCCGAGCAGTTCGGCCGCACGGGCGCGGGCCGCCTCGTTGTCGCTCTGCCAGACCGGGCCGAGGCCGAGGATGGTCACCTGCCAGGCGTACCAGTAGTCGAGCCCGTAGAAGCCGAAGATCTCGTTGAGCGCGGCGATCCGGGCCGTGTCCCAGCGCTGGTTCTCGTCGCCCGCGGCGGCGGCCGGGGTGAGGAACGTGGCGAAGAGGCCTTCCTTGGCGGAGAAGTCGAGGAAGTCGGCGAGCCAGGTACGGGTGCGGTAGTCCTCTATCAGCTTGCGCTTGCCGCGCTCCTCGAACCAGTCGACCGTGGCGCGCAGCAGCCGGCGGGTCTCGGGGTCGAAGTGCGCCGGGTCGTAGGTGCGGGGGTTGAACAGCAGCGGGTCGGCCATGGATGGTCGCCTTCCGTGTGTCGGGTTCGGACGATGACGGTTGCGTGTGGTGCGGACTGCGGCTGGGGGATACGGCGGCGCTTCAGGGGGAATTGCGGGAAGCGCCGAGTCGGTGCAGGGTGGCGAGCACGTCGTCGAGCCAGTCGATGGTCATGTGCTCGTACGCGATTCCGCCGCGCAGCACGACGTGCTGGAGTTCCCGGCCGGCGTCCAGTGGGCTGGGGGCGTCGGGTCCGGTGAAGTCGCGGGCCTCGCCGGAGAGGTAGCGCGCGAGGCGGTCCCGGTGCCCCTGGCGGTGCCGCTCGACCTCGCGGATCAGCGCGGCGGGGTCGTCGAAGGCGGCGCCACGGATCTTCACGGCGAGCTCATGCCTTACGCTCTCGGGTTCGATCGGCTGGTGCAGCCACCGGGAGAGCTCGACTCGGCCGGGCTCCGCGACCGAGTACTCCTTCTTGTCCGGCCGCCCCTGCTGCGTCACGTCGCGGACGACGAGCAGTCCGTCGCCTTCCATGCGTTTGAGGACGCGGTAGATCTGCTGGTGGGTGGCGGTCCAGAAGTAGCCGAAGGACCGCTCGAACCGGCGGGCGAGCTCATAGCCGGAGCCCGGACTCTCCAGCAGGGAGACGAGAATCGCGTGGTCGAGGGCCATGGCGCCGATCTTATGCAACTCGTTGCATAAGGCAAGAGGCGGTGTCCCGATGAGACGGGGCTCACCCGGCGCCCGACCACCGCGCCCCCGACAACCACCACCGCGCCCGGCCCCGCCACCGAGCCGCACGCCTGCCGGGCGAGCCTATGCACCGAGCCCGGGTGCGCCCCATACGGGGAACCAGCGGTCCAGCTCGGGCTCGATCCGCAGATCATCCGCGAGCAGCGCCCTGACCTGGAGTTCGAGCGCATTGTCACGTCTCTCGTGGGCTCCGTGGAGTGGGGCGAAGGGATAGAAGGCGCCCCTCTTGTAGAGGTAGACCAGCGCGAGCACGCGGCTGTGGTCGTGGTCCGCGGGAGCGTCATGGAAGCCGACGACCGTGCAGAGGAGCTGCGGTCCGAAGCCCGCCTCTTCGAGCAGGGTGTTGACCGCATGCAGGTCGTTGACGAGCGAGACCGTGTCGTCGGCGGGGCGGCGGGTGACGAGCCAGGTGTATCCGTACGCGTCCCGTTCATAGGCGACGGGGAGCCCGGTGCGGGTCGCGTCGGCGTCGAGGAGCTCCCGTACGCCGTCCTGGATCCTGGCGAAGGCGCCGCCCTCGACGCCGGCGAAGCAGACCGATCCGCGCCCGGTGGGCAGGAATCCGGCACCCGCCTGGAGTGTGATCGCGGCGGCCGGCAGCCCGAACAGCTGGTCGAGGTCGGGGCTCACCGGCTTGCTGCGGCCGAGTATGGCGTCGAGGAAGCCCATGGCGGTGATCGGCGGCGTCAGCGGCCGAGCTCCCTGGAGATCCGGCCCAACTGGTCCAGGCGCTGCTCCAGCGTGGGATGCGAGGAGAGCAGCCGGCTCAGGCTCGCCCCGGTCGGGAGCGCGGGCGCGAACCAGAAGGCGTTGAACGGCTCCGCTTTCCGCAGATCCCGGGTCGGGATCCGGGCCATCTCGCCGGACACCTTGACCAGCGCGGAGGCAAGCGCCGACGGGCGTCCCGTCAGCAGTGCCGCGGCACGGTCGGCGGACAGCTCGCGATAGCGCGAGAGCAGCCGCGTCAGCAAAAAGCTGACCACATAGACGGCCGCGCTGACCAGGGGAACCACCAAGGCCACGATAGCGGTACCGGCATCGCGGCTGTTGCGCCCGAGACCGCTGTAGAGCCAGACGCGGATCATCACACCGGAGAGGACCCCCAGGAAAGAGGCGATGGTCATCACGACCACATCGCGGTGGGCGACATGGGACAGCTCATGGGCGAGGACGCCCTCCAGCTCCTCCGGCTCCAGCCGCCGCAGCAGCCCGGTGCTGGCGCAGATGAGGGCGGTCTTCTCGTTCCGCCCTGTGGCGAAGGCGTTCGGGACGTCACTGTCGGCGATCGCCACCCGCGGCTTGGGCATGTCGGCGAGCGCGCAGACGCGGTCGACCACCCCGTGCAGCTCCGGTGCCTGCTCGGGGGTGACCTCGCGGGCGCCCATGGCGCGGGCGGCGATCCGGTCGCTGAACCAGAACTGCGCGATGAAGAGACCGCCCGCGAGCAGCAGGACGATCCCCCAGGAGTCGCGCAGCACGGCGAGCAGGACGCCCACGAAGACGACGTACAGCAGCCCGATCAGGAACATCGTGCTCACCATGCGGGTAGTGAGCGCCCGATCCGGCGCGTAGCGCGAACGCGACCCGGTGGCTGGCATCTGATCACCCCTCCGGGCGGATTTCCATCACCATGGCCCCCTCTTACAAGGATGCCCCCTTTCCGGATACAGACGACATAAGGGGCATGGTGCGGGCGCTCGTCACGGCAGCCGGCTCACGGCCCACAGCGGCAGCCGCCGGAAGAAACCGACGGCTTCCGGGCGCCAGTGGCGCGGCCAGCGGCTGGTCTCGGTCGCGGCGGCCTGGGCATGGCGGCGCATGTCGGCGCGGAGGCGGTCGTCCACACCGTGGCGGCGGGCGATGGCCCGGACGCGCCCGATGGTCTCGTCCGGGCAGCCGGGGTCCCCCAGCGCGGCTTCCACCAGGGCCGACTCCGTCGGCGTCGCAGCGGCCAGGACGGCGCTGACGGCATAGCTGCGGCGGCCCGCCCTGATGTCGGAACCGGCCGACTTGGCCTGTGCCTCCTCGGTGCCGAAGAGATCGAGGTAGTCGTCGCGCAGTTGTCCGCCGATGCCGGCGAGCCGTGCGTAGCGGCTCAGTGTCCGGTCATAGGGCGCCGGGTCCTCGCCCGCGGCCAGCAGTCCCATCCGCAGCGGCGCCAGGATCGAGTAGCGGGCGCTCTTGTAGTCGGTCACCGTGTGCAGCAGTTCCTCGCCCGGTACGGCGTGCAGATCGCGCTCCAGGTCCACGACCTGGCCGGTGACGGTCTCGGTGGCGGCGCGCAGGTGAACGTCCATCAGGGACTGGCAGAGCCGCGCGGGAAGGCCGGCGTCCAGGAGCACGCGTACGGACAGGAACGCCGCCAGGTCACCCGCGAGTACGGCCAGTCCCAGTGCGGTCCCGGGGCGGTCCGGGTGTTCGTCGCGGTAGGCGTAGTACGTGGAAGGGCCGCCACGGCGGACGGGTGAGTCGTCGATGATGTCGTCGTGGATGAGCCCGTGTGTCTGGAGCAGTTCGATGCTGAGTGCCGCCGGCTCCAGGCCGGGCACGTCGCCGGGGGTCACCAGCCGGGCGGCTTCGTACAGGAGGGCGACCCGTAGCCGGTTGCCGCCGCGCAGGGAGAGATCCCTGAGCAGTTCCAGGCAGCGGGGCGTGAAGCGGCTCATCGGCGGCGTGTCGAGTTGCCGCGCGAGGGAGTCGAAGTACGCCTCGAAGCACACGTCGAAGCGGCGGCGGTGTCCCTCGACACGCCGTATCGCCGCCCCGGCATCCGACTCCGCCGTGTGGCGCGCCGTCATGTGAGCGGCCGTTCGTAGACGACGAAGCCCTCGTGCCGGGCCACCCGGTCGTAGAGGGCGCGCGCGGTCGTGTTGCCGCTGTGCGTCTGCCAGTAGAGCTTCTCGGCTCCCGCCTCCCTGGCCGCGGCGGCGGTCGCCTCGATGAGCGCCCTGCCCACCCCGCGGCCCCGGGACCCGGGAGTCGTGAAGAGGTCCTCCAGATAGCAGTAGGTACCCGCGGCCCAGGTGGAACGGTGCAGGACGTGGTGGCAGACGCCGGCCAGAGCGCCGTCGGACCACGCACCCAGCGCGCCCATGGGTTCCGCCGGATCGCTGAAGCGGGACCAGGTCAGATCGGTGACCGCGGGCGGGAGTACATGGTCGTAGAAGTCCAGATACGCCTTCCACAACGGCTCCCAGGCGGCTCGGTCGGCCGGGGCCAGGGGGCGGATGTCCAGGCCGGTGTTCGCGGGCAATGTTCCTCGCAGGTCGGTGATGACGGTGGGTCGGACCCATGTCGGACGCAGTTCGGACGCGGGTCGGCGACAGCGGATGGCCGTCGGCCACAGCTTGCCAGGTGCGGGGCGCTCGGGCCGTGCGCGGTCCGGTTGCCTCGGTGAAACCTCTCGATGGGCCCTCGATGGGCCCGCGATGAGCCCTTCTTTCCGACCAGTGGGTATCCCCCGCCGGTCAGCCTGCCCGTTCCGCCCGGGGCAGTGTCTGCTCGGTCCAGATCGCCTTGCCCCAGTCGCTGTAGCGCGTCCCCCAGCGCAGTACGAGCTGGGCGACGATGAACAGACCGCGCCCGCCCTCGTCGTCGTCCGCGCTGTGCCGAAGATGGGGTGCCGTGTGGCCGCCGTCCGCGACCTCGCACACCAGCGTGCGGTCCAGGATGAGCCGCAGGTGGAGCGGGCCCTCAGCATGTCTGACCGCGTTGGTGACCAGTTCGCTGGCGATGAGCTCGGTGGGGAACACCAGCTCGTCCAGGTCCCAGTCACGCAGCCGTTCCGCGATCAGCTCCCTGGCACGGCCGGCGGCGAGCGGCTCCGCCGGCAGGTTCCAGGTGGCGATCCTGCGGCTGTCGAGTTCACGGGTGCGGACCAGCAGGAGCGCCGTGTCGTCCGTGGTCATACTGCCCGGGAGGAGCTCGCAGATGGCGCGGTCGCAGAGGTCCTCAAGAGAGCCGGCGCCTTCGCTGAGGACTCGGCCCAGGGTCTCCAGGCCCTTGTCGATGTCCCGGTCGCGTGCCTCCACGAGGCCGTCCGTGAAGAGGGCGATCAGGCTTCCGACGGGCAGTTCGAGCTCATGGGACTCGAAGGGCAGTCCGCCGAGGCCGAGCGGGGGACCTGCCGGCAGGTCGGGGAAGCTGACCTGCCCGTCCGGGCGCACGATCGCGGGCGGCAGATGCCCGGCACGGGCCATGGTGCAGCGCCGTGACACGGGGTCGTACACGGCGTAGAGGCAGGTGGCGCCGGTGGCCACGTCGTCGTCACCGGTGAGGGCGCCCGCGTCGTCACCTGAGTCGACCGCCGACTGCCCCACGAGGTCGTCCAGCCGTTTCAGCAGTTCTTCCGGCGGAAGATCGGTGGGCGCGAGGGCACGGACCGTCGTACGCAGCCGTCCCATGGTGGCCGCGGCGTGCAGCCCATGACCGACGACATCGCCGACGACCAGCCCGACTCTGGTGCCGGACAGGGGGATGACGTCGAACCAGTCGCCGCCCACACCGCTCAGGTCGTCCGTGGGCAGATAGCGATGCGCCACGTCGACCGCAGAGTTCGCCGGGAGGTGCCGCGGCAGGAGCTGCCGCTGGAGGGCGAGTGCCGCCGAACGTTCCCGGGTGTAGCGGCGGGCGTTGTCGATCGACACGGCGGCACGGGTGACCAGTTCGTCCGCGAGCGCGACGGCGCCGCTGTCGAAGAGGTCGGATCCGTCTCGGCGTACGAAGGTGACCAGCCCGATCGCGCTGCCGCCGACCCGCAACGGCACGACGAGTGTGTCGTCCACGAGCACGAGTCCACCCGAGGAGAGGCTGCGGTACTGGGGCGAGCCAGGCGGATAGTCCACCGGGGAGGGCGGGCGGCTGCGGGCGACCGCGGTGTCCGTGGTGCCGCCGGACGCTTCCGAGCGTGCGGCGGTGCGCATCAGTTCGGTGCCCGCCGGACCTGCGGCATCGGGCATCTCGCCGTCCAGCACCGCGGGAGCGAGATCGACCTCGACCAGGTCGGCGAACCCGGACACCGCCACCGCCGCCAGCTCATCGGCGGTGACGATCACATCGAGGGTCGTTCCGACCCGGCGGCCTGCCTCGACCAGCAGGCTCAACTGCTGCTGCGCCCGGTAGCGGTCCGTGATGTCGAAGGCGTCCTCACAGAGTCCGAACACCTGACCGTCCGTGCCCTGGATCCGGTAGTACGAGCAGGACCAGACGTGCTCCCGCCCGGGGTCGCTGGGCTGTTCGCCCCGGAAGTGCAGGTCCAGGATCGGCTCCCCGGTATCCAGCACCTGGTGCATGACCTCGTCGAGGGTGTCCGGATAGCCCGGCGTCACGAAGTGGCCCAGGGGGTAGAGATCCCCGGCCAGCTCGCCGCGCACCTCTTCGAGGGGCTGGCCGAGTTCGTCCTCGGAGACCGCGTTGCACCACATGAGGCGGAGCTCTGTGTCGTAGGTGGCGAGGCCGACGGGTGACTGCGTGGCAAGGCCCTGCAGCATCGCGAGCTGGGTTTCCCACTCCCTGAGCGGTGCGTATTCCGCCGCTACGAGGATCCGCTGCGCCGGCCCGGCCCCGGACAGCGCGCAGACCGTGGCGACGAGGCGCACTCGGTGACCGTCACGGTGCACGCCGACGCATGCACCGCGTCGGCGTTCGCCCGCTGAGACGTCCGCGAGGGCGGCGCTTTCCAGAAAGGTGGCGACGGGTCGGCCGATGATCTCCTCGGTCGGATAGCCGAGGAGTTCGCCGGCCGCGGGACTCCAGCCGATCACCGTGTCATGGGCATCGAGTACGCACGTGGCGGCCTTCGTGACGTCCAGCGGACCACGGAAGTCGATGTCCCCAGTCGCCTTCCTCACGTAGCTCATGGTGCCCTCACCGGCCTGCCTCATCAGCTCCAGAGTCCGCCTGATGCCGACCCCTCGCAACCAAGCGGGGATCGGCTGAGCGCCCTGGCTGATCAGAGCCTCCGGGGAACGAGGCTTCCGATCAAGAGGCATTTCTGATCATGGTGTGCGAAGCTCGGGCCACGAGAAGTCCGGGAGGGAGCGACGTGGGCCAGTCAAGGCAGGACCCGAGCGAATGGGTCCACGTTTTCCACCCGGTGCCGGAGGCGGAGCGGCAGTTGGTCTGCTTCCCGCACGCGGGCGGTTCGGCGAGCTACTACTACGCCCTTTCGGCGGCCCTGAGCACGAGCCGGTCGGATGTCCAGGTCTCGGTGGTGCAGTACCCGGGGCGGGCCGACAGGCTGTCCGACGCGCCGCTGACGTCCATGGACACGCTGGCGGACAAGATCCACGAGGCGCTGGGGCCGATCCTGGGGCAGCGCCCGTATTTCTTCGGCCACAGCATGGGGGCGGTCGCCGCGTTCGAGGTGGCGCTGCGCGCGGAACGGGCCGGGGGCCATGGCCCTGAGCGGCTGATCGCCTCCGCGTGCGTGGCGCCGTCCCGGCGCGTCGACATGGGGCTGCGCCATCTGGACGACGCCGGTGTGCTCGCCGGGATCATGGGTCTCGGTGGCACCCAGGACGTGCTGAACGACCACCCGGAGGTCGCCGAGCTCATCCTGCCCGCCATCCGCGCCGATCTGCGGATGATCGAGCCTTATCGGGCCGGCACGGACGTCAAGCTGGACTGTCCGGTTTCGGTCTTCGCCCCCGACAGCGACCCCAGGGTGCCGCTCGCCGACTCCGAGGCCTGGGCGGAGCACACCAACGCCGCGGCCGACGTGCACGTCTTCCAGGGGGGTCACTTCTACTTCAACGACGTGCCCGACGAGTTCGCCGAACGTCTCGGGGGCGCGTTGGTGTGACGTGCGCGGGCAGCGCGGTGGGTTCAGTGTGACGGCAGGGCGCGGCGCCCGGCGGTGACCT
>NZ_JBHXFA010000090.1:26435-31700 GCF_042724175.1 Streptomyces sp. NPDC127084 | reverse complement strand
GGCGACCAGCGGCCGGGCAGGCCCGCTCCCTCACCGAGAAGCGCCAGGAGCTCCTCGGTGGTCGCCCGGCCGGGGCGGGCCACCAGAGTCACCTCGGGCCGCTCGTTGTCGGCCTCCAACAGGTCCTCGATGCCCGCTCGGCCACCGCCCAGGGCGTCCCAGAGTGCCGAGACCACCCACCGGGGATGCGAGTGCACCACGGCCAGATGGTCCTCGGCGTCCTCGTCGTAGGGCGGGGCCACGAGCTCCAGCCAGCCGTCCAGATCGTGCTGCGCGATCTTCCGCAGCACGGCGTTGACGAACTTCGCCCGTCCGTCGCCGAGCACCACCCGCGCCAGCTCCACGCTCGATGACACCGCCGCGTGCGTGGGGATACGGGTACCGAGCAACTGGTGCGCGCCCAGCGAGAGCACATCGAGCACCGGCGGGTCCACCTCGCGCAGCGGGCGGTCCACGCAGGCGGCGATGATCGCGTCGTAGGTGCCCTGGCGGCGCAGGGTCCCGTAGACCAGCTCGGTCGCCAGCGCCGCGTCCCGGCTGTCGAAGTCGCCCTTCTCCCGGGCCTTGCGCAGCAGCGGAGGCAGCACGAGGTTGGCGTACGCGTCCCGCTCGTCGACAGCCCGCAGCGCGTCGAACGCGAGGATCCGGACAGGGTCCTTCGCCGGGCGGCGGTACGGCTTGTGGGGACGGCGGCGGCTCTGCTCGCTCAAAAGGTGCTCCGCGTTTCGAAAGGGGCGATCTCTGCCAGCCTAGTCCGCCGGCCGTCGGACGCCTTCACCCACCTGTGCCACCCCCGGCGACGCGGTCGGCCGGGTCATGGCCGGTCCGGGCCGGCTCCGCCGTTCCGGACGCCGTGCTGGTCATGGGCCCGCGGGGTCGCCTGACGCGGTGCATGTGTGTCCGAGGTCCCCCGAGATCACGCTGTGCGGGGTGGCCTGGCCGGGTGCACCGAATCCGGGACGTGGAACGTGAAGTCCACTTTCCACGGGTACTCGACGACGACGGCGGTCAGCTGGCCGTCCACAGCCTCCAGGCGGTTCCGGTCGACGCCAGTGGTTGCTTCAGGTCCGCGAACCCTGTGGTCGGCACGATGGTCCGGGTCTCCCCCGGCTGCCCGGTCGGCACGTCCACCGTGTCGGTCCAGGTGCTGAGCGCGACCCGTACGATCACACGGCAGCGGCAGACCTCGAGGCGCATATGGCCGTCCTGCCTGCCGCGAGGCCCTCAGGCCGCGCCCGCATCGCCCAGCCGCTCCC
Source organism: Streptomyces sp. NPDC127084 (assembly GCF_042724175.1). Lineage (NCBI taxonomy): Bacteria > Bacillati > Actinomycetota > Actinomycetes > Kitasatosporales > Streptomycetaceae > Streptomyces > Streptomyces sp. NPDC127084. The sequence continues at coordinate 30,444 of NZ_JBHXFA010000090.1, read as the reverse complement.
CCGGGACGATACGCACTCCGCGCGCCCAGTCGGCGGCGCGCATGGGCTTCTTGCCCTGGGGCTGCACCCAGAGCAGTTCGACGGCGTGCGAACCCGTGCCGGCGTAGACGTTGTTCTTCCCGACGGAAAGCTCCCCGGGGGCCAGGTCCGTACGGTCGGGGACGAGCGCCGCGTTAACCAGCTTCAGGCGCTCGCCGCGGAAGATCGTCCACGCGCCGGGGGCGGGGGTGCAGCCGCGCACCACCCGGTCGACCCGGAGGGCGGGTGCCCTCCAGTCCACATGCGCGTTCTCGACGGTGATCTTCGGCGCGAGGGTGATCCCGTCGGCAGGCTGCGGGACCGCCTTGAGCGTGCCGTCCTCGATGCCGTCCATGGTCGCGGCGAGCAGCCCCGCACCGGCGAAGGCGAGCCGGGTGAGCAGATCACCGCTGGTGTCGGTGGCACGTACGTGCTCCGTGATCACACCGTAGACGGGTCCGGAGTCGAGTCCCTCCTCGATCTGGAACGTCGATGCGCCGGTCATCTCGTCACCGGCGAGGATCGCGTGCTGCACCGGCGCGGCTCCGCGCCAGGCAGGCAGCAGCGAGAAGTGGAGATTGACCCAGCCGCTGGCGGGGATGTCGAGCGCCGCCTTCGGCAGCAGGGCGCCGTACGCGACGACTGGGCAGCAGTCGGGCGCGATCTCACGCAGCCGGGCCAGGAAGTCCTCGTCACGCGGCTTCACGGGCTTGAGGACCTCGATGCCGGCCTCTTCCGCACGCTGCGCGACCGGGCTGGCGACCAGTCGGCGGCCGCGGCCCGCAGGCGCGTCCGGGCGCGTGACGACCGCGGCCACCTCGTGGCGCCCGGAGGCGATCAGCGCGTCAAGGGCGGGTACGGCGACCTCGGGGGTGCCTGCGAAGACAAGTTTCACTGGGGTTACCTCGCTCTGTTTGCCGAATGGACGCGCGACGCACCAGTCTATTTGGCCCTGCTGACAGGGGGCGCACGGAAGCCCGCGCGCCCCGTGTGCCTGCCCTCACTCTCTCGCACCGTGACCACAACGCAGGCTGGAGCGTTGGTCAAGAGAGATTGACCGAAACGGGCCGCATGCCGCCGTATCCTGATCCGGTGGCATCCGGTGCGGCCCGGCCCCTTTCAACGCCGGTTCGAGAGGCTTGTTCATGGCCGACCACGCAACCCACGACGCCCAAGCCCGGGCCAGCCTGCATCTGTTGGTGCGGGACATCGAGCGGGTCCGCCGACAGGTGGACGCACTGCGCACGCTCACGGCCCAGTTGGGCAATGTCTACCGCCCACGGCGCTCCGGCCCGTCCACGGGGTTCGTCGTCTACGGACGGGCTCCCGCCCCCACGGTCCGACTCGCGCAGGAACTACGGGACAGTGTCGAGACATTGGTGACCGCGGCCGTGGACTTCGACCGCTCGCTCGGCTTCTCGTGGGACGCGGTGGGCTCGGCACTGGGCGTCACCAAGCAGGCCGTGCACCGGCGTTACGGCTCACGCCGGGCCACGCAGCCGACCGGCGCCGCCTCGGAGCCCGTGCAGGCGGCCCCCGCTACCGCGGTCCCGGCGGCCCGGGGGGTTCCCGCGCCCCGCAACGGGTAGCCCGTATCGCCCCGGACCCAGCCGTCCGGACCCGGCCGTCCGCACCAAAGCAGCCGGGCACGCAGAGGGGACACGTCCGGGACTCCCTCCCTCGGCCCGGACACCAGCCTGGAGCGCCGGCGGTCACGGGGTGCGGGCACGCCGACGACCCGCCCACCCCTCGCCCGCAGGTCCGGAACTACCCGATGTCCGGGGGGTCGATGCGGATCCGTACCGCATCCCCCCCGCCCCGGGCCAGGCGCGACGACTGCGCCGACTTCAGCGCGGACGCCAGCGCCGCTCCGCTGCCCGGAGGCACCCGCAACAGCGCACGCTCCCACTGCTCCCCCGCCGGAGGGTCCCCGGGCTTTCGGGGACGCCCCGGGGCAGCGGATGGCAGCGGGACCGGACCCAGAACCTCCGCGTCGGACGGCAGGGCGGCCGACGCCAGGAACGCGGTGACCGCGTCCACCCGGCCCGTCACGGACGCCATCCGGGACACCGGCGGGAACCCCAGCTCGGCTCGCTCCGCCAGCTCACGCCGCGCATGGCCCAACGGGTCCCATCGCACCAGCGCCTGCACGGGCCGCAGGGTGGGTTCGGCGACGACCACCACGGTGCCGCCCTCCTCTTGGCCGCGTACCAGCGCTGCCGCGTTCAGCCAGCGGCGCAGGGCCTCCTCACCCGATCGCAGATCGGGCCTGCCCAGCATCGCCCAGCCGTCCAGCAGCAGCGCCGCCGCGTATCCGCCGTCAGCGACCGGTTCCGCGCCCGGGGTGCTGACGATCAGCGCGGGCCGGTCGGGTACGGCGTCGAGGACATGGTCACGCCCCGATGTGCGCACCGGTACAGCCGGGAACGCCCGGCCCAGTTCCTCGGCCGTGCGCCTGGCGCCCACCACCTGAGCCCGCAGCCGGGCGCTGCCGCACTCCGCGCAGTGCCGGCCCTGGGCGTCCCTACCGCACCATCCGCAGCGCAGCTCACGCTCCCGGGGCGCCTCCAGTGGGCCCGAGCAGTGCGCGCACCGAGCGGGCGCGCGGCAGCGTTCGCAGGCCAGCCTCGGTACGTACCCCCTGCGCGGGACCTGTACCAGCACCGGTCCGCCGCGCAGGCCGTCGCGCACGGCCTGCCAGGCCAGGGTCGGCAGCCGGGCGGCGCGGGCCGCCTCGTCCCGGGCGAGTTCCCCGTCGCCGACGGTGCGTACCAGCGGCGCCGCCTCGCGTATCCGGGCGCGGTCGGCGGCGAGCGGCTGCGCCCAGCCGCTCTCGATGAGCTGGGCGGCCTCGACCGTACAGCTCACCGAACCCAGCAGGAAGCCGCACCCTTCGTGGGCGGCCCGCAGCAGCAGCACCTCCCGTGCGTGGGGCAGCGGGGCGTGCTGTTCGCTGTGGCTTCCGTCCCCGTCGTCCCACAGCGCGACCAGGCCGACATCACGTACCGGCGCGAACATCGCGGCCCGGGTCCCGATCACCGCCCGCACCGAACCACGGCGCACGGCGAGCCACTGGCCGTAGCGCTTCTCGGGTCCCGCTTCGGCGGTGAGCACCGCGTGCCGGCCCTCGCCGACCAGCCCGGTGAGCGCCTCGTGGACCCGGGCCACGGACTTGCCGTCCGGCAGCACGACCAGCGCGCCGCGGTCGGACGCCAGGGTCGCCACCACGGCAGCGGCCAGCTCCCGGGGCCAGTGCGGGCCCGGGAGTGCGTTCCACACGGCCCTGGGCGCTGCCCCGGCCGCAAGCGCCGCCAGGAAACCGGGACCGCGCGGATAGCGTGCCCAGGACCCGGCGTCGGGCGCGCCGGGGGGTGGCAGCGGCCGCGGCGACGGCTTCCCCTCGGCCCGGGCGCTGCGCGGTGGCACGGCGAGCTGCAACACGTCCGCGAGGCTGCCCGCATAGCGGTCGGCCACCGCGCGGGCCAGTGCGAGCAGCTCGGGGCTCAGCACCGGCTCGGGTGAGACGACATCGGCGAGCGCGGCCAACGGTCCCGTGTAGTCAGACTCGGCCCGGCGCTCCACGATGAATCCATCGGTCAGCCGGCCGCCCTCACGCCGCCCGGCGCGCACCTGGTGCGCCCCCGCGCCGAACCGGACCCGCACCCGGACCCCCGGCTGGGCGGTGGCGTCCAATTCCCTGGGCACGGCGTAGTCGAAAAACTGGTCGAGGTGGAGTACGCCTTTGTTGACCACGACCCTCGCCACCGGCAGTTCGCCGGCGAGTGCCGCTCCGCGCCAGGTGCGCGGCTTGGCACGCGGGGCCTTGGCCTTGCGGACGGTGTCCCGTATCAGCGCAAGCTGCTCAGGCGGACCGTCCCCGGTCCGTCCGGAACTTTCGTCGCCGCTGCTCACAGCGATATTCCTACCAGACCGCGCTGACAGCGACAGTCGCGGGGGGGGGGGGGGCGGGGCGGGGGCGGGGCGGGGGCCC
>NZ_JBHXFA010000090.1:0-26425 GCF_042724175.1 Streptomyces sp. NPDC127084 | reverse complement strand
CCGCGGCTCACCGCGTCATCCCGACCCCCCCGCCCACTCACCGAGAGGGGCGTGAGCGCCGCGTCGGGTGGCCGCCGGGGGCTTTCCCGAACGGCCCTGGCCAGGGCCGGAGTACGGCTTACAGACCGGCCGCCGCGCGCAGTGCTTCCACGCGGTCGGTGCGCTCCCAGGTGAAATCGGCGAGCTCGCGGCCGAAGTGGCCGTACGCCGCGGTCTGGGCGTAGATCGGGCGGAGCAGGTCGAGGTCGCGGATGATCGCGGCCGGGCGGAGGTCGAAGACCTCGCCGATGGCGTTCTCGATCTTGTCGGTGTCGATCGTGGCGGTGCCGAAGGTCTCCACGAAGAGGCCGACGGGCTCGGCCTTGCCGATCGCGTACGCGACCTGGACCTCGCAGCGGGCGGCGAGACCGGCCGCCACGACGTTCTTGGCGACCCAGCGCATGGCGTACGCGGCGGAGCGGTCGACCTTGGACGGGTCCTTGCCGGAGAAGGCGCCGCCACCGTGGCGGGCCATTCCACCGTAGGTGTCGATGATGATCTTGCGGCCGGTGAGGCCGGCGTCGCCCATCGGGCCGCCGATCTCGAAGCGGCCGGTCGGGTTCACCAGCAGGCGGTACCCGTCGGTGTCCAGCTTGATGCCGTCCTCGACGAGCTCCTTGAGCACGTGCTCGACGACGAACTCGCGGATGTCGGGTGCGAGCAGCGAGTCGAGGTCGATGTCGGAGGCGTGCTGCGAGGACACCACGACGGTGTCGAGCCGGACGGCCTTGTCGCCGTCGTACTCGATGGTGACCTGGGTCTTGCCGTCGGGGCGCAGGTACGGGATGGTCCCGTTCTTGCGGACCTCGGACAGGCGGCGGGAGAGCCGGTGCGCGAGGTGGATCGGCAGCGGCATCAGCTCGGGGGTCTCGTCGCAGGCGTAACCGAACATCAGGCCCTGGTCGCCGGCGCCCTGCTTGTCGAGCTCGTCTGCGTCGCCTTCCACCCGGGACTCGTACGCCGTGTCGACACCCTGGGCGATGTCCGGGGACTGTGCGCCGATGGAGACCGAGACACCGCAGGAGGCGCCGTCGAAGCCCTTCTTCGAGGAGTCGTAGCCGATCTCGAGGATCTTGTTGCGCACCAGGGTGGGGATGTCGGCGTAGGCCTTGGTGGTCACCTCTCCGGCCACGTGCACCAGGCCGGTGGTGATCAGCGTCTCGACGGCGACACGGGAGGTGGGGTCCTCCTGGAGCAGCGCGTCGAGAATGGTGTCGCTGATCTGGTCAGCGATCTTGTCGGGGTGGCCTTCGGTGACGGATTCCGAGGTGAACAGGCGACGGGACACAACGCTCCCTGGGGTTGCAGCGGCTGCTGGCTGATCATTGGTGGACCGGCCGGGGGCTGCGCCCCACGTCGTTCCGAGAACAGTTTATCGGGAGAGGTCGGCAATTGGACCACGTGTCCCGCCTCACGGGAGTCGTTCAGCCACACAAAGTGCACGTCGCGGCACATCGCGCCGATCGTCCCAGATGATCAGAATCCCGCATTCCGCCGTACGCCCACCGCGTGCCGCGGTGACTCAAGGCGATAAGCGCCGTTCGTCCCCTGTCTGCCCGGCCTCCTTCCGGAGCCGTCGGCACCGCCGAATGCGTCGTGTGTCACATTCGGCGTGTCGCGGAGCCGGGCCGCCGGTCAGGCGCTTGGCCGGGTCGGCAGGGGCCGGTCACCCCAGTCGCGCAGCCACCAGGTCCCACACGGTGTCCGCGACGGCTTCCTTGGGCCCGTACGGCACCGGGGTCTCGCCGCCGTCGGCGGCCAGCACCACGGCTTCGTTCTCCTCGGCGCCGAAGGTCTTGCGCTCCCCCACCTCATTGACGACCAGCAGGTCGCAGCCCTTGCGGCGGAGCTTGTCGCGGCCGTTGGCGAGCACGTCGTCGGTCTCGGCGGCGAAGCCCACGACGATCTGGTCAGGTCGGGGGCGGTCGGCGGAGATCTCGGCGAGGATGTCCGGGTTGCGCACCAGGGCGACCGGGGCGGGCTCCACGCCCTCCTTCTTCTTGATCTTCCCTGACGCGTACTCCGCCGGGCGGAAGTCGGCGACCGCCGCCGCCATCACCACCACATCGGCCTGAAGAGCCGCCTTGACGACGGCCTCGCGGAGCTGCACCGCCGTGCCGACATGGAGGACGTCCACGCCCGCGGGGTCGGCGAAGCCGGTGTTGGCCTCGATCAGGGTCACCTTGGCGCCGCGGGCAGCCGCCGTGCGGGCCAGGGCGTACCCCTGCTTGCCGGATGAACGGTTGCCCAGATAGCGCACCGGGTCGAGGGGCTCGCGGGTACCGCCCGCGCTGATGACGACATGGCGACCGGTGAGGTCCGGGGCACGCACACCGCGTGCCAGGACGTTCCGGCAGACCTCGAAGATCTCGGCAGGCTCGGGCAGCCGCCCCTTGCCGGTGTCCACACCGGTGAGCCTGCCGACGGCGGGCTCGATGACGACCGCGCCGCGGCGGCGCAGCGTCGCCACGTTCTCCTGGGTCGCCGGGTGCTCCCACATCTCGGTGTGCATCGCCGGGGCGAACACGACGGGGCACCGGGCGGTGAGCAGGGTGTTGGTGAGCAGATCGTCGGCGAGGCCATGGGCGGCCTTGGCGAGCAGATCGGCGGTGGCGGGGGCCACGACGACCAGTTGCGCCTCCTGCCCGATCCGTACATGCGGGACCTCGTGGACGTCGGACCACACCTCGGTGGACACCGGGTGCCCGGAGAGGGCCGACCAGGTGGGGGCGCCGACGAAGTTCAGGGCGGACGCGGTGGGGACGACGCGGACGTCATGCCCGGACTCGGTGAGCCTGCGCAGCAGCTCGCACGCCTTGTACGCGGCGATCCCGCCACTGACTCCCAGTACGACCTTCGGCTTGTCCACTGCGCTCCCGCTCCCCATGGACGGCGACCATGGTCGCCTTTCGATCGCGCCTTGATCAAACACGCAGCCGAGGCGCGGCAGCTGACACACATGACACACAACAGGCTACTGACACACCGCAGGCCCGGCCCGGGCGCTCCCCCCTCGCTGGGCGGTGGGAGGTGCCCCGGCCGGGCCTGTGGTGACGTGTGGAACGCGTCTGCTACGCCGGGCCGTCGATGGGCTCGGAGGTCAGCAGACCCGCGTTGATCTCACGCAGGGAGATCGAGAGCGGCTTCTCGTGGACGTGGGTGTCCACCAGCGGACCGACGTACTCGAGCAGACCCTCACCGAGCTGCGAGTAGTACGCGTTGATCTGACGCGCGCGCTTGGCCGCGTAGATCACGAGGCTGTACTTCGAGTCAGTGGCCTCGAGGAGCTCGTCGATCGGGGGGTTGATGATGCCCTCGGGCGCGGTGATGGAAGAGGACACTCTCTAGCCTTCCGATGGGTTTCAGGGAGATCTTCGGAGAACGTCAGGAAATCAGACGAAGATCAAACGACTGCCATCAAGGCTAGCAGCTCACGAGCCACGTCCTCGACGGAGGTGTTGACCAGGGTGGTGTCGAACTCGGCTTCGGCGGCCAGCTCGACCTTGGCCGCTTCGAGACGACGCTCGATCACCTCGGGCGCCTCGGTGCCGCGGCCGGTCAGCCGGCGCACCAGTTCGTCCCAGCTCGGCGGAGCCAGGAACACCAGCTGCGAGTCCGGCATGGACTCCTTGACCTGCCGGGCACCCTGGAGATCGATCTCCAGCAGCACCGGTTCGCCGGACTCCAGGCGCTCCTGGACCGCCTTGCGCGGGGTGCCGTAGCGGTTGCCCGCGAACTCGGCCCACTCCAGCAGCTCACCATTGGCGATCAGCTTGTCGAACTCGTCATCGGTGACGAAGTAGTACTGAACGCCGTGCCGCTCTCCGGGGCGCGGCTTCCGGGTGGTGGCCGACACCGAGAGCCAGACCTCGGGGTGGACCTTGCGCATATGGGCGACGACCGTGCTCTTGCCCACCCCGGAGGGGCCGGAGAGCACGGTCAGCCGCGGACGTACCTCTGCTGCCATGCAGCGATTATCCAGGTTCTCGGGAGTGCCCGGGAACGTCAGGCGGCGCCGCCGCCGAACTCGCGCTCCAGGGAGGCGATCTGGTTGGAGCCGAGACCCCGGACACGACGGCTCTCGGAGATGCCGAGCCGCTCCATGATCTGCTTGGCGCGGACCTTGCCGACGCCGGGAAGGGACTCGAGCAGGGCGGAGACCTTCATCTTGCCGATGACGTCGTTCTCCTGGCCCTGCTTGATGACCTCGTGGAGGGAGGCGCCGGAGTGCTTGAGTCGATTCTTGACCTCGGCCCGCTCCCGGCGAGCCGCGGCGGCCTTTTCGAGCGCGGCTGCGCGCTGTTCAGGGGTAAGGGGCGGAAGAGCCACGCCTACGTCACCTCGGATGTCGAACTGTCGGATACGGACCGGCGCGGAACACAACGGCCCCACGCCAGGCGAGCAAACGAGCAACGCATTCCGCGCGCTGCATCGTCGGCTCTCGACGGAGACTAGCGGCCTGGGCCGCTCCCGTCAGCGAGAACAGCGGAAAAGTCCTGGTCAGCATCGACCGACCAGGACATTCCAGGCATATTGACCCGGTTTCTGTCAAGAAACCGTCGGTCAAACGCGCAGGTGGCGACTCCGGCGGCGATCATGGCCGGGGCCTTCCGATCGCTGCCGGAAGCGGTTGTGCCGGTCAGGTGGCCGACGCCACGGCGGCCCGCACCTGGTCCGTGAAGCGTGCGGCCGACTCCCGCAGCGCCGAGATGTCGGGGCCGTGCGTCAGCACCCCGCGGCTCACGTTCGGAAGGACGTTGCGGACCTGCGCGCCGAAGACTCCCGGCAGATCCGCCGGGGTCGCACCCTGGGCGCCGATACCCGGGGCGAGCAGCGGACCGTTGATGTCCAGATCGGCGCCCGCCTGGCCCAGCGTGGCCCCGACGACCGCGCCCACCGAGCCCAGCGGCCGCGCTCCGGCGTTCTCGTCGGCCATGTGGTTCAGCATCAGCTGGGCCAGCGAGACGCCGCCCTCCGCGGTCGCCCGCTGCACCTCGGCGCCCTCCGGGTTGGAGGTGAGGGCCAGTACGAACACGCCCGCGCCGCTCTCACGGGCCAGGTCGAGCGCCGGGCGCAGCGAGCCGAAGCCGAGATACGGGGAGACCGTGACGGCGTCGGAGAACAGCGGGGAGTCCGCACGCAGATAGGTTTCCGCGTACGCGGCCATGGTCGAGCCGATGTCCCCGCGCTTGGCGTCCATCAGTACCAGGGTCCCGGCGGCCCGGGCCTCCTCGACCGCCTTCTCCAGGACCGCGAGCCCGCGTGAGCCGAAGCGTTCGAAGAAGGCCGACTGCGGCTTCAGTACGGCCACCCGGTCGGCGAGCGCCTCGACGACCGTGCGGGTGAAGTGCTCCAGTCCGGCCACGTCATCGCCCAGGCCCCAGGCGCTGAGCAGCGAGGCGTGCGGGTCGATGCCGACGCACAGCGGGCCGCGGGTGTCCATGGCATGGCGCAGCCGGGCGCCGAACGCTTCCTGGTGGCTCATGCGGTGGCCGCCTTTCGGGTGTCTCGGGTGTCGGCGCCGACGGCTTCGGCGAGGGTGGCGTACGGGCTGGTGGCGAGGCGGGCAGCCAGGCCCTTGTGGATCGCGCGGGCGTAGAACGGGCCCTCGTAGATGAAGGCGCTGTAACCCTGGACGAGCGTGGCACCGGCCAGAATGCGCTGCCAGGCGTCTTCGGCGTTCTCGACGCCCCCTACACCGACGAGGGTGATCCGGTCTCCCACACGGCCGTACAGGCGGCGCAGGACGGCCAGGGAGCGCTCCTTGACGGGTGCGCCGGACAGCCCGCCGGTCTCCTCCACCAGTTCCGGGTCCGACTTCAGGCCGAGGCCGTCGCGGGCGATGGTCGTGTTGGTGGCGATGATGCCGTCCAGTCCGAGCTCGACCGCGAGGTCGGCGACGGCGTCGACGTCCTCGTCGGCCAGGTCCGGGGCGATTTTGACCAGCAGCGGTACCCGGCGGGCGGTGACGGTGCGGTCGGCGGCCTCGCGCACGGCGGCGAGGAGCGGGCGCAGGGACTCGGTCGCCTGGAGGTTGCGCAGACCGGGGGTGTTGGGCGAGCTGACGTTGACCACGAGGTAGTCGGCGTGGGCGGCCAGCCGCTCGGTGGAGGTGACGTAGTCGGCGACGGCCTCCGCCTCGGGCACGACCTTGGTCTTGCCGATGTTGACGCCGACGACGGTCCTGAAGACCGCCCGGCGGGCCGCGAGCCGGGCGGCGACGGCGGCGGAGCCCTCGTTGTTGAAGCCCATGCGGTTGATCAGCGCACGGTCGGGGATCAGCCGGAAGAGGCGCTTCCTGGGGTTGCCGGGCTGCGGCTGGGCGGTGACCGTGCCGATCTCGACATGGTCGAAGCCGAGCATGCTCATGCCATCGATGGCGATGGCGTTCTTGTCGAAGCCGGCGGCCAGCCCGAAGGGGCCGTGCATGCGCAGGCCCAGCGCCTCGGTGCGCAGTTCCCTGTAGCGGGGGGCCAGTGCGGCGGCTGCGAAAGTGCGCAGCACGGGGACGCGGGCCGCGACGCGGATCCAGCGGACGGCCAGGTGGTGGGCGTCCTCGGGGTCCATTCGCTTGAAGACCAGGTTGAAGAAGAACTCGTACATCGAATCGGTGTCCTGTGTGGTCCTGGGTGTCCTCATGGAGACATGTGGTCAGACATGCGACTTCATGAAGAGGGGGACACCGTTGCCGGTGTCCCCCTCGTGGGCTGCTAGTCGCGGGCCGCGGTCAGGTGTTCCGCGTGTTCCTGGAGTGAGCGCACTCCCACGCCTCCGTGGTTGAGCGCGTCGATGCCCTGTACGGCGGCGGCGAGCGCCTGCACCGTGGTGAGGCACGGGACTCCGCGGGCCACGGCCGCGGTGCGGATCTCGTAGCCGTCGAGTCGGCCGCCGGTGCCGTACGGGGTGTTGACGATCAGGTCGACCTGGCCGTCGTGGATCAGCTGGACGATGGTCTTCTCGCCGTTCGGGCCCTCGCCTTCGGACTGCTTGCGCACGATGGTGGCGTGCAGGCCGTTGCGCTTGAGCACCTCGGCCGTGCCGGACGTGGCGAAGAGCTCGAAGCCGTGGGCCACCAGCTCACGGGCCGGGAAGATCATCGAGCGCTTGTCGCGGTTGGCGACGGAGATGAAGGCGCGGCCCTTGGTGGGCAGCGGGCCGTAGGCACCCGCCTGCGACTTGGCATAGGCGGTGCCGAAGACCGAGTCGATGCCCATGACCTCGCCGGTGGAGCGCATCTCCGGGCCGAGGACGGTGTCGACGCCGCGCCCGTGGATGTCGCGGAAGCGGCTCCACGGCATCACGGCCTCCTTGACGGAGATCGGTGCGTCCATCGGCAGTGTGCCGCCGTCGCCCTGCGCGGGCAGCAGGCCCTCGGCGCGCAGCTCGGCGACGGTGGCTCCGAGCGAGATCCGGGCCGCGGCCTTGGCGAGCGGCACTGCGGTCGCCTTGGAGGTGAACGGCACGGTCCGGGAGGCGCGCGGGTTGGCCTCCAGCACGTACAGGATGTCGCCGGCCATCGCGAACTGGATGTTGATCAGTCCGCGCACCCCTACGCCCTTGGCGATGGCCTCGGTGGAGGCCCGCAGCCGCTTGATGTCGTGGCCGCCGAGGGTGATCGGGGGCAGCGCGCAGGCGGAGTCGCCGGAGTGGATCCCGGCCTCCTCGATGTGCTCCATGACGCCGCCGAGGTACAGCTCGGTGCCGTCGTAGAGGGCGTCGACGTCGATCTCGATGGCGTCGTCGAGGAAGCGGTCGACCAGCACCGGGCGGTCCGCGCTGATCTCGGTGGACTCGGCGATGTACGACTCGAGGCGGGTCTCGTCGTAGACGATCTCCATGCCGCGCCCGCCGAGCACGTACGACGGGCGTACGAGGACGGGGTAGCCGATCTCGTCGGCGATCGCCTTGGCTCCGGCGAAGGTGGTCGCGGTGCCGTGCTTGGGGGCGGGCAGCCCGGCCTCGGCGAGTACGCGGCCGAAGGCGCCGCGGTCCTCGGCGGCGTGGATCGCCTCGGGCGAGGTGCCCACGACCGGGACGCCGTTGTCCTTGAGGGCCTGGGACAGGCCCAGCGGGGTCTGACCGCCGAGCTGGACCACGACACCGGCGACCGGGCCCGCGAGGGTCTCGGCGTGCACGATCTCCAGCACGTCCTCCAGGGTGAGCGGCTCGAAGTAGAGCCGGTCGGAGGTGTCGTAGTCGGTGGAGACGGTCTCCGGGTTGCAGTTGACCATCACGGTCTCGAAGCCCGCGTCGCTGAGCGCGAAGGAGGCGTGCACGCAGGAGTAGTCGAACTCGATGCCCTGGCCGATGCGGTTGGGCCCCGAACCGAGGATGATCACCGCGGGCTTCTCGCGCGGGGCGACCTCGGTCTCCTCGTCGTAGGAGGAGTAGAAGTACGGGGTCCTCGCGGCGAACTCGGCGGCACAGGTGTCCACCGTCTTGTAGACGGGGCGGATCCCGAGGGCGTGCCGCACCTCGCGCACCACGTCCTCGCGCAGCCCGCGGATGCCGGCGATCTGCGCGTCGGAGAAACCGTGCCGCTTGGCCTCGGCGAGCAGCTCGGGGTCGAGCTTCTCGGCGGCGGCGAGCTCGTCGGCGATCTCCTTGATGAGGAAGAGCTGGTCCACGAACCAGGGGTCGATCTTCGACGACTCGAAGATCTCCTCAGGCGTGGCCCCGGCACGGATCGCCTGCATGACGGTGTTGATCCGGCCGTCGGTGGGGCGGGCCGAATCGCGCAGCAGAGAGGCCTTGTCGCCGACGGGGCCGGTGAACTCGAACTGCGAGCCCTTCTTCTCCAGGGAGCGCAGGGCCTTCTGGAGGGCTTCGGTGAAGTTGCGGCCGATCGCCATGGCCTCGCCCACCGACTTCATGGTGGTGGTGAGGGTGTTGTCGGCGGCCGGGAACTTCTCGAAGGCGAAGCGCGGGGCCTTGACCACCACATAGTCGAGCGTCGGCTCGAAGGAGGCCGGGGTCTGCTCGGTGATGTCGTTGGGGATCTCGTCCAGCGTGTAGCCGACGGCGAGCCGGGCCGCGATCTTCGCGATCGGGAATCCGGTGGCCTTGGACGCCAGCGCGGAGGACCGGGACACCCGGGGGTTCATCTCGATGACGATGACCCGGCCGTCCACGGGGTCGACCGCGAACTGGATGTTGCAGCCGCCGGTGTCCACGCCGACCTCGCGGATGACGGCGATGCCGATGTCCCGCAGGATCTGGTACTCGCGGTCGGTCAGGGTCATCGCCGGGGCGACGGTGATCGAATCACCGGTGTGGACGCCCATCGGGTCGAAGTTCTCGATGGAGCAGACGACCACGACGTTGTCGTTCTTGTCGCGCATCAGCTCCAGCTCGTACTCCTTCCAGCCGAGGATGGACTCCTCCAGGAGCACCTCGGTGGTGGGAGACAGGGTGAGGCCCTGGCCCGCGATACGGCGCAGCTCGTCCTCGTCGTGCGCGAAGCCGGATCCGGCGCCGCCCATGGTGAAGGAGGGGCGGACGACCACCGGGTAGCCGCCGAGCGTGTCGACGCCCTTGAGGACATCGTCCATGGAGTGGCAGATGACCGAGCGGGCGGACTCCCCGTGGCCGATCTTGCGGTTGACGGCCGCCACGACCTCCTTGAAGAGATCGCGATCCTCGCCCTTGTTGATGGCCTCGACGTTGGCGCCGATCAGCTCGACACCGTACTTGTCCAGGATCCCGGCCTCGTGCAGGGAGATCGCGGTGTTCAGCGCGGTCTGACCGCCGAGGGTGGGCAGCAGCGCGTCGGGGCGCTCCTTGGCGATGATCTTCTCGACGAACTCCGGGGTGATCGGCTCGACGTAGGTGGCGTCGGCGATCTCCGGGTCGGTCATGATCGTCGCCGGGTTGGAGTTCACCAGGATGACCCGCAGGCCCTCGGACTTGAGGACACGGCAGGCCTGGGTGCCGGAGTAGTCGAACTCGGCGGCCTGGCCGATGACGATCGGGCCGGAGCCGATGACCAGGACGGACTGGATATCGGTGCGCTTAGGCACGCTGGCCCTCCATCAGGGTGACGAAGCGGTCGAACAGGTACGCGGCGTCGTGCGGGCCCGCAGCCGCTTCGGGGTGGTACTGGACACTGAAGGCCGGCTGGTCGAGCAGTTGGAGGCCTTCCACCACGTCGTCGTTGAGGCAGACGTGGGAGACTTCGGCGCGGCCGTAGGGGGTCTCGGAGACCTTGTCGAGCGGGGCGTCGACGGCGAAGCCGTGGTTGTGGGCGGTGACCTCGACCTTGCCGGTCGTACGGTCCTGCACGGGCTGGTTGATGCCCCGGTGGCCGTACTTGAGCTTGTACGTACCGAAGCCGAGTGCCCGGCCCAGGATCTGGTTGCCGAAGCAGATGCCGAACAGCGGCGTCCTGCGCTCCAGGACAGCCCGCATCACGGAGACGGCGTGGTCGGCGGTGGCCGGGTCGCCGGGCCCGTTGGAGAAGAACACACCGTCCGGGTCGGCGGCGTACACGTCGTCGGCGGTCGCGGTGGCGGGCAGCACATGCACCTCGATACCGCGCTCGGCCATCCGGTGCGGGGTCATGCCCTTGATGCCGAGGTCGATGGCGGCGACGGTGAAGCGCTTCTCGCCGATCGCGGGGACGACGTAGCGCTCCTTGGTTGCGACCTCGGCGGAGAGGTCGGCGCCCTTCATCTCGGGCGCCTGGCGCACCTCGGCGAGCATGGAGCCCGCGTCGGGCAGCGCGTTTCCGGAGAAGATGCCGACGCGCATGGCGCCCCGCTCACGCAGATGGCGGGTGAGGGCGCGGGTGTCGACTCCGCTGATACCGACGACGCCCTGCCGGGCCAGCTCTTCGTCCAGGGTGCGCCGGGAGCGCCAGTTGGAGGGGATGCGGGCGGGGTCGCGTACGACGTACCCGGCCACCCAGATGCGGGAGGACTCGGGGTCCTCGTCGTTGACGCCGGTGTTGCCGACGTGCGGGGCTGTCATCACCACCACCTGGCGGTGGTACGAGGGGTCGGTGAGGGTCTCCTGGTAGCCGGTCATACCGGTGGAGAACACGGCCTCGCCGAAGGTCACCCCCACGGCCCCGTAGGCGCGGCCCCGGAACGTGCGGCCGTCCTCCAGGACGAGTACGGCGGGAACGCGGGTTCCCCTGGTGGAGGTCGTCATCGTGCGGCGCCTTCCGTCGGGATCGTGGTGTGGTTCGAAGTGTTCGAAGTGATTGCGTTGACGGCTTCGACCCAGGCGGCGTGCTCGGCAGCGCGGTCGGAGCGGAAGCCGGAGTCGAGCTGCCGCTCGCCGTGCTCCCAGGTGATGACCAGCAGTCCACCCTCGGCGAGGACCTTGCCGGCGATGCCCTTGTCCAGACGGGCCCCGCGCAGTGCGGCGGTGGGGATCAGGAAGTCGGTGGCCCCGGGGCGCACCACGGTGACCCCCGCGTCGCCGAGGCTGAGCTCGACACGGCTGCGGCTGCCGAGGCCGTGCGCCACGATCCGGTCCAGCCACTGGCCCGCGCTGGTCGAGCCGTGGTAGCGGCCGGTGAGGCTCAGGCGCGCCGGTTCCGTGGCCGCGGGCGCGGTGGGCAGCTCGGGCAGGTCCGACTGGAGCTCACCGCGCCACTTCCAGCCCTGGCGCATCAGCCAGTAGACGAGGACGACGAAGAGCAGCAGGCCCAGCACCCAGCCGATGCGGGCGGCCCAGTCGGTCACCTCCGCGGACTTCGGTTCGACCGCCGCGGCGGCTGTGGCCGCTGTGGCCGAAAATTCCGCCGCCAGATTCATCAGTGCAGGTGTCACGCCAGCTTCCCGTCCATGAGCGTCGCCCGGCCCCGCAGGAAGGTGTGGGTGACGCGACCCGGCAGCTCACGGCCCTCGTAGGGGGTGTTGCGGCTGCGGGAGGCGAAGCCCGCGGGGTCCACTGTTCCACGGTATGACGGATCGACCAGGGTGAGGTTCGCGGGCTCACCCTCCGAGACGGGACGGCCATGGCCGACGGCCTGCCCGATCCGGGCGGGCGCGAAGGACATCCTGTCCGCGACGCCTTCCCAGGTCAGCAGACCGGTCTCGACCATCGTCTGCTGGACCACGGACAGAGCGGTCTCCAGGCCCACCATGCCCATCGCCGCCGCGGCCCACTCGCAGTCCTTGTCCTCGTGCGGGTGCGGGGCGTGGTCGGTGGCGACGATGTCGATCGTGCCGTCCGCCAGGGCCTCGCGGAGCGCCAAGACATCGCGCTCGGTACGCAGCGGCGGGTTGACCTTGTAGATCGGGTTGTACGTGCGGACCAGCTCGTCGGTGAGGAGCAGGTGGTGCGGGGTGACCTCGGCGGTGACGTCGATTCCGCGGGACTTGGCCCAGCGGACGATCTCGACCGATCCCGCGGTCGACAGGTGGCAGATGTGCACGCGTGAGCCGACATGCTCGGCGAGCAGCACATCGCGGGCGATGATCGACTCTTCGGCGACGGCGGGCCAGCCGCCGAGGCCCAGCTCCGCCGAGACGACGCCCTCGTTCATCTGGGCACCCTCGGTCAGCCTCGGCTCCTGGGCGTGCTGGGCGACGACCCCGCCGAAGGCCTTCACGTACTCCAGGGCCCGGCGCATGATCACCGCGTCGTCCACGCACTTCCCGTCGTCGGAGAACACGGTGACACCCGCGGCGGACTCGTGCATCGCACCCAGCTCGGCGAGCTTCCTGCCCTCCAGGCCCACGGTGACGGCGCCGATGGGCTGCACATCGCAGTAGCCGTGCTCCCGGCCGAGCCGCCACACCTGCTCGACCACCCCGGCGGTGTCGGCGACGGGAAAGGTGTTGGCCATGGCGAACACGGAGGTGTAGCCGCCGCTGGCGGCGGCACGGGTGCCGGTGAGGACGGTCTCGGAGTCCTCACGGCCGGGCTCACGCAGATGCGTGTGCAGATCGACCAGTCCGGGCAGCAGGACCTTGCCTTCGGCCTCGATGACGGTGGCGCCCTCGGCGTCAGGGCCGGCCCCGCCCGGGGCGATCTCGCCCTGACGGGCGATGGCGGCGATCTTCTCGCCCTCGATCAGGACATCCAGCTCCTCGCCGCCGAGTACCTTCGCGCCACGGATCAGGGTCTTGCTCATGGGGCTCATGGGTTACTTCGTCTCCTCGGTGCGGGCATTCGCGGCGGACACAGCGGGCTCGGAACCGCCGAGCAACAGGTAGAGGACGGCCATCCGGATGGACACGCCGTTGGCCACCTGCTCGACCGCGGTGCAACGGTCCGAGTCGGCCACCTCCGCGGTGATCTCCATGCCCCGGTTCATCGGGCCGGGGTGCATCACGATGGCGTGCTCGGGCATCCGGGCCATCCGGTCGCCGTCGAGACCGTAGCGGCGCGAGTACTCGCGCTCGGTCGGGAAGAACGCGGCGTTCATCCGCTCGCGCTGGACCCGCAGCATCATCACCGCGTCGGACTTCTGCAGCACGGCGTCCAGGTCGTACGAGACCTCGCACGGCCAGCTCCCGACACCGACCGGAACCAGCGTCGGCGGTGCCACGAGCGTGACCTCGGCGCCGAGTGTGTGCAGCAGATGCACATTCGAGCGGGCCACCCGGCTGTGCAGCACATCGCCGACGATGGTGATCCGCCGGCCTTCCAGATCGCGCCCCATGCCCGCGTCCCGGCCGACGAGGCGGCGGCGCATCGTGAAGGCGTCCAGCAGGGCCTGGGTGGGGTGCTCGTGTGTGCCGTCGCCCGCGTTGACGACGGCGCCGTCGATCCAGCCCGAGTTCGCGAGTCGGTAGGGGGCACCGGAGGCGTGGTGGCGGATGACGACGGCGTCGGCGCCCATCGCCTCCAGGGTCAGGGCGGTGTCCTTCAGGGACTCGCCCTTGGAGACCGAGGACCCCTTGGCGGAGAAGTTGATGACATCGGCGGAAAGCCGCTTGGCGGCGGCCTCGAAGGAGATCCGGGTCCGGGTCGAGTCCTCGAAGAAGAGGTTGACGACGGTCCGGCCGCGCAGGGTGGGCAGCTTCTTGATCGGCCGGTCGGCGACCCGGGCCATCTCCTCGGCGGTGTCGAGTACGAGGACGGCGTCATCACGGGTGAGGTCGGCGGCCGAGATGAGGTGACGCTTCATCTGGGTGTGCTCCGATGTGTGGCGGTATACGGGGCGTGCGAGCGCGCGGGCGCGCCGCGGGGCGCTTCGTCCGGGCCGGGCTGGATTGCCGCTCCGCGCCCGGACCGGGCGCGGGGGCTACTGCCGACCGGCAGGGGTGGTCTCGCCCATGCCGAGCAGCACGGTGTCGCGACCGTCCTCCTCGGCGAGCTGTACCTTCACCGTCTCCCGCAGCGACGTGGGGAGGTTCTTCCCGACGTAGTCGGCGCGGATGGGCAGTTCCCGGTGGCCCCGGTCGACCAGTACGGCGAGCTGGACCGCGCGCGGCCGGCCGATGTCGTTCAGCGCGTCGAGGGCGGCGCGGATGGTACGTCCGGAGAAGAGGACGTCGTCCACGAGGACGACCAGACGGCCGTCGATGCCCGCTGCCGGAATATCCGTGCGCGCGAGGGCGCGAGCGGGGCGAAGCCGCAGGTCATCGCGGTACATGGTGATATCGAGCGAGCCCACCGGGACGGTGCGTCCGGTGATCTCGGCGAGCTTGCCGGCCAGACGGCGGGCAAGATGGATCCCGCGTGTCGGGATGCCGAGGAGCACCACGTCTTCGGCGCCCTTGGCACGTTCGACAATCTCGTGTGCGATGCGGGTCAGTACCCGCGCGATGTCGGGGCCCTCGAGAACGGGGCGCGCGGCATCGGAGCTGTGTGCGTCCATAAGAAACGGACCTCCTTCTCCGCCTCACGGGACGGACCTTAAAGGACGTCGGATTGTGCGTCGTCCACGGTACCAGGGGCCCGCAGGTGCCCTGGTCACACCCCTCGGGAGGGTCGCACGGACCTTTCGGCTTGACGCAGCCAAATCACGCTGCGTAACCTCACAGTGAGTGACCAGCCGCGCGGCCGAGCCGCACGTCGATTCAGTGTCCGGGGAGCTATATGTCCAGCGAATACGCAAAGCAGCTCGGGGCCAAGCTCCGCGCCATCCGCACCCAGCAGGGGCTTTCCCTCCACGGGGTGGAGGAGAAGTCCCAGGGCCGCTGGAAGGCCGTTGTCGTCGGGTCCTACGAGCGCGGCGACCGCGCCGTGACCGTGCAGCGCCTGGCCGAGCTGGCGGACTTCTACGGTGTCCCGGTGCAGGAGCTTCTCCCGGGCACCACGCCCGGCGGGGCCGCCGAGCCGCCGCCGAAGCTCGTGCTCGACCTGGAGCGCCTGGCGCATGTCCCCGCGGAGAAGGCGGGGCCGCTCCAGCGCTACGCGGCCACCATCCAGAGCCAGCGCGGTGACTACAACGGCAAGGTGCTGTCGATCCGCCAGGACGACCTGCGCACGCTTGCCGTGATCTACGACCAGTCGCCTTCGGTCCTGACCGAGCAGCTCATCAGCTGGGGTGTGCTGGACGCGGACGCGCGGCGGGCCGTGGCGCACGAGGAGGGCTGACGCCCGCTTGCAGAAACGTGACATCGGGCCGGGGGATCTTCCTCCCGGCCCGATGGCGTTTCCGGTCGGCCGGGCCCCGGTGCCCCGTTGTCGCATGGGGTGCGCGGTACGGGCGCGGGGTTTCGCGGTGTACCGCAGCGGCTTGCCCCGAGCGAGCCGTGAGGGCGAGGTGCGGCCTGGCCCGGGCGTGGGGAAGCGCGCCAGAGCCCCGCAGTACGCGTACTGCGGGGCTCTGTGCCGTGGGGGCTAGACCTCGCGGCGGAGGCTCGGCTTGAGGTCCTTCAAGCGGGCGAGGAGGCCGTTCACGAACGAGGGGGACTCGTCCGTGGAGAACTCCTTGGCCAGCTGGACCGCCTCGTCGATCACGACCGCGTCCGGAGTCTCGTCCACCCACACCAGCTCGTACGCACCGAGCCGCAGGATGTTGCGGTCCACCACCGGCATGCGGTCGAGCGTCCAGCCCACCGCATAGGTGGCGATGAGCTCGTCGATGCGGTCCGCGTGCTTCGCGTACCCCTCGACCAGCTCCATCGTGTACTCACTGACCGGCGGCTGGCGGTCGTCGGTCCGCGAGTGCCGGATCCAGTCGGCGAGGACGGTCTGCACGGAGGCCCCGCGCTGGTCGGCCTCGAAGAGGATCTGGAAGGCGCGCTTGCGGGCCTTGTTGCGGGCAGCCACGGTTAGCTGTTCACCCGGCCGAGGTAGTCGCCGGAACGCGTGTCGACCTTGATCTTCTCGCCGGTGGTGATGAAGAGCGGCACCTGGATGGTGTATCCGGTCTCCAGGGTGGCGGGCTTGGTGCCACCGGTGGAGCGGTCACCCTGGACGCCCGGCTCGGTCTCCTGGATGACGAGCTCGACCGCGGCCGGGAGCTCGACGTAGAGCACCTCGCCCTCGTGCGTGGCGACGGTGGCGGTGAAGCCCTCGATGAGGAAGTTGGCGGCGTCGCCGACAGCGGCGCGGGCGACGTGCAGCTGGTCGTACGTCTGCATGTCCATGAACACGAAGTACTCGCCGTCCATGTACGAGAACTGCATGTCGCGGCGGT
This sequence comes from Streptomyces sp. NPDC127084, assembly GCF_042724175.1. Lineage (NCBI taxonomy): Bacteria > Bacillati > Actinomycetota > Actinomycetes > Kitasatosporales > Streptomycetaceae > Streptomyces > Streptomyces sp. NPDC127084. Next base: position 9,837 of record NZ_JBHXFA010000090.1, on the reverse strand, counting down.
CGACGGTGGCCGTCTCGACCTTGATGCCGGCGTTGAAGGTCTTGTCGACGATCTTGCCGGACAGCACGTTCTTGAGCTTGGTGCGCACGAAGGCCGGGCCCTTGCCGGGCTTGACGTGCTGGAACTCGACGACGGACCACAGCTGGTCGTTGTCGAGCTTGAGCACCATGCCGTTCTTGAGGTCGTTCGTGGTGGCCACGGTTGCGGAATCTCCTGGACTGACGCTGGTGGACGACCCAGGAGTGCGAAGGTTCGCGCTACAGCGCGAGCAGCTCCTTGGTCGTGATGGTGAGTAGCTCGGGTCCGCCGTCCGCCTCCTGGCGTACGACGAGCGTGTCATCGATCCGGACCCCGCCCCGGCCCGGGAGGTGGACCCCCGGTTCGACGGTGACCGGCACACAAGCGTCCAGTTTACCCATGGCCGCAGGCGCCAGCTGCGGGTCCTCGTCGATTTCGAGTCCGACGCCGTGCCCGATCCAGGGTGTGAGGCCTTCAGCGTGGCCCGCCGAATTGAGGACCTGGCGTGCCGCACGGTCCACGTCCCGGTACGCGGCGCCGGGTGTCAGGGCCTCACGTCCGGCCCGTTGAGCGGCGAAGACGAGGTCGTAGAGCTCGATCTGCCAGTCGGCCGGGGTGGTGCCGATGACGAAGGTACGGCCGATCTCGCAGCGGTAGCCACGGTAGTTGGCGCCGAGGCAGACAGAGAGGAAATCACCTTCCTCGACCCGCCGGTCGGAGGGGCGGTGCCCGCTCAGTCCGGCGTTCGGCCCGGTGGCGACGGAGGTGGGGAAGGCCGGGCCGTCGGCGCCGTGGTCCACGAGGCGGCGCTCTAGTTCGAGCGCGAGATGGCGCTCGGTACGACCCACGAGGATGGATTCCAGGAGTTCGCCGAGCGCCTGGTCGGCGATCTCGGCGGCGATCCGGATACAGGCGATCTCGTCCTCGTCCTTGACCATCCGCTGCTGCTCGACCGCGCCACCCAGGTCGCACAGCAGCAGCTGGGAGGCCACGGAGCCGAGGGCACGATGCCGGGCGACGGTGAGATGGTGCTCCTCGACGGCGAGGGAGTCGGCACCGGCCGCGCGGGCGGTCTGCGCCGCCGCCACGGCGGGGTCGGCGCCGTCGGCCGACAGCACCGTCTGCCGCATGCCCTCGTCGAGCCTGCCTTCCAGCACATCACCCGAAGGGGTGCTGGGGCAGACCAGCGAGTCATCGCCGGGCCCTTCGGGGCCGAGCAGCAGCACGGCACCCGGGGGCGCGGCCCCTGCGAGATACCGGACATTGGCAGGCCGCGACACCAGTGCCGCGGCGCTTCCCGCGGCGGCGAACCTGTCCCGCAACCGCCCTCGGCGGGCAGCGAACACCTCGGACATGACACGAGCGTAAGAGCCCGGCGACGATTCGGCCGGTCGAGCGCGGCCGTACGGGGTGCCGGCGACATCGGCTCCTCCGGGGTCTGAGCGCCCGGCGTCCCGGTTCAGCGCATTTCGCTTTCACCCTTTCGGCCCAGCGGCCGTCGCTTCCCGCCCGTGGCCCCCGGCGTGGCGGCCGGGTCCCGGTCGGACCCGGCCTCCCGTGTTTCGGCGGCGAGGGCCCCGCGCCAGGGCAGCAGCGCGGGCCCGGCCCGCAGCGTGCGGGCGAGCAGCTGTGCGTGCCCGGCGGCGACGGGGTCAGGGCGAAGTCGAATCCCAGGCCGGCACCGACGTTGCGCAGCTGACCGGTTGGAGCTCACGCGTTACGCGATCCGGGTCGGGCTGATCGAGCCGTAGCCCGGCCAGCCGAGAACCGGGCAGCGCCCCGTCCGCCCGGCGGCCCTGACCGCCTACCAGGCCGGAGGGCTCGCCAGGGCCCGGGCCAGGACCTCGTCCAGTGCGCGTGACGTGGTCTCGACGTCGTGGTGCGAGTTGTCGATGATCGGCAGGCCAGAGCCGTACCACCCGGCCATCCGGCCGTGGATACCTGCGACCTCTTCATCGGAGAGACGCCGGTTCCCGCTGCGCTCCGCATTGCGTTCGAGGACCACGTCGAGGCCGGGAAGCAGGACCACGGGCAGCAGACCCGGGCCGACATGGCGTTTCCAGCCTCCGAGGCCGACGACCGGCCGGTCCGGGAAGACGGCGTCGTCGAGTATGCATGAGATGCCGTTGGCCAGAAAGTTGCGTGCGGCGAATCCACAGGTCCGGCGGGCGAGGCGGTACTGGGCCTCGGACCGGTCGTTCCAGCCCGACTGGGGGTCGGCGAAGCCGGAGCAGACCCATTCGCGGACGTCGTCCAGGCTGATGTGTGCGGTGGGCACCCGGCGGCCCGACGCCCAGTGCCGGGCCACCGTCGTCTTGCCCGCGCCGGCCGGGCCGATGAGCAGCACGGCGAGCATGGCGGAGCCGGTGCCGCTGTCCTGCGGCACGGACGGCGGCAGGGTCACGGGCCCACCGGGTGGCAGCCGGAGGTACCCCGTGCTGTCAGGCGGTGACGCAGGCGCCGAGGGATGGCTGGGCTGGGTGGGAGCGGTCCAGCCGGTTCCGGCCGGGACCTGCGGCGGGGCGGGGGCACCCTGATTGGGCGCACCCGGGAGCCCGTTCGGTGGATGCTGGGGTGGAGGGCCCGGAGGCGGGGCGGTTGGCCCCTGGTGCGGCGGAACCGGAGGCGGGGCGGCCGGGTGCGGGGGCCGCGGCGGCGGGGCAGGGTGCTGAGCCTGCTGCCCGTACCCCCATGCGGTCGGCCCGTGTCCTGGTCCCGGTCCGCCAGGCGGCAGTGGAGCCTCCCCTGCGTCGTGCATCCGGTGCCACTCCGTCTCGTACGAGTTCGTGCTGGTCGGGCGGCAGTTGACCGGCCCGGATCGAACCGTACCCTCCCCTGCCCCCGCAAGGGGAACGCCCGGGACCGGTACTGAGTGCCCGGGGCGGCCCGCCTCAGCTTCCGAGTTCGTCCGCGAGCGCCCGCAGTGCCAGCCGGTACGAGCCGATCCCGAACCCCGCGACGGTACCGGACGCGACCGCAGCGACCACCGACGTGTGGCGGAATTCCTCCCGTGTGTACGGGTTGGAGATGTGCACCTCGATGAGCGGCGCGGTCCGCTGGGCCGCCGCGTCGCGCATCCCGTACGAGTAGTGCGTGAACGCACCGGGGTTCAGCACGACCGGGATGGCATCGTCGGCGGCCTCGTGCAGCCAGCGGATCATCTCGCCCTCGTCGTTGGTCTCGCGTACGTCCACGTCGAAGCCGAGTTCCTTGCCGAGGTCCCGGCAGGCGTCCACGAGGCCCGCGTACGAGGTGGAACCGTAGACATCGGGTTCGCGGGAGCCAAGCCGCCCGAGGTTGGGTCCGTTGAGGACGAGCACGCGGCGGCTCACGCGGACACCTCCCCGAAGGCCGCGAGCAGCACTGCCGGGTCGGGGCCCTCCAGCACGGTCGGCTTCGCCAGTCCGTCCAGGACGATGAACCGCAGCAGGTCGCCCCGTGACTTCTTGTCGACCTTCATGGTCTCCAGGAGCTTGGGCCACTGGTCGCCGCGGTAGGTGAGCGGAAGCCCGACGGACTCCAGGACCGTCCGGTGGCGCTCGGCGGTCGCATCGTCCAGCCGCCCGGCCAGTCGGCCCAGTTCGGCGGCGAAGACCATACCGACGGAGACCGCGGCACCGTGCCGCCACTTGTAGCGCTCGTTCTTCTCGATGGCGTGGGCCAGTGTGTGGCCGTAGTTGAGGATCTCGCGCAGCCCTGACTCCTTGAGGTCGCTGGACACGACCTCCGCCTTGACCCGGATGGAGCGCTCGATGAGCTCCGCGGTGTGCGGTCCTGCCGGGGTACGGGCGGCCTGCGGGTCGGCCTCGATCAGTTCGAGGATCGCGGGGTCGGCGATGAAACCGGCCTTGATGATCTCGGCCATCCCGCTGACGTAATCGTGCACAGGCAGCGAGTCGAGCGCGCCGAGGTCGCAGAGCACCCCGGCCGGCGGGTGGAAGGCGCCCACCAGGTTCTTGCCCTCGGCGGTGTTGATGCCGGTCTTGCCCCCCACGGCCGCGTCGACCATGCCGAGCACCGTCGTCGGCACGGCGATCCAGCGCACCCCGCGCAGCCAGCTCGCGGCGACGAATCCGGCGAGGTCGGTGGTGGCGCCGCCGCCGACGCCCACGATGACGTCGGTGCGGGTGAACCCGGTCTGCCCGAGCGCCTTCCAGCAGTACGCGGCGACCTCGGCGGTCTTCGCCTCCTCGGCGTTCGGCACCTGGATGGCGACGGCCTCGTACCCCTCGTCGGCGAGGTCCTGGCGGATCGCCTCACCGGTCTCGGCGAGTGCCTCGGGGTGGATGACGGCGACGCGCTTCGCCTTGGAGCCGATCAGCCCGGGGAGTTCACCGAGCAGTCGGCGGCCGACGAGCACCTCGTAAGGGTCGGTGCCCGCCGTTCCGGCGACCTGGATGCGGGTGACTGCCTGGTCCTGGGGCTGGTCGGTCATGTGTCCTTCGCTTCGAGTGCGTCGAGGACCGCCTGTGCGACCTCTTCGGGAGTGCGCTCGTCGGTGGCGACGACGACGTGCGCGGCTTCGGTGTAGAGATGGCGCCGGGCTTCCATCAGCTCGCGCCACTGGCGGCGCGGGTTGACGGCGAGCAGCGGACGGGCGGTGTTCAGCCCCACGCGCCGCACGGCCTCCTCCACGTCCATCGAGAGGTAGACCACGGGGAGCGGAGCCAGCAGCTCCCGGGTGTCCGCGTCGAGGATCGCTCCACCGCCGAGGGACAGCACACCCGTGTGCTCGGCGACGGCCGCTCGTACCGCGGCGCGCTCCAGCTCGCGGAAGCGCGGCTCGCCGTCCTCGATGAAGATGTCCGAGATCTCCCGGCCTTCGGCGCTGACGATGTCGGCGTCGGTGTCCCGGTAGCCGATGCCGAGTCGCTCGGCGAGCAGGGCACCGACGGTGGACTTGCCGACGCCCATCGGCCCGATCAGCACGACCCGCGGCCCCGTGGCTGGGTGTGCGCCGTTCACCTGATGGCCAGGTGGTCGAGGTACGCCCGCACGTTGCGGCGGGTCTCAGTGACGCTGTCACCGCCGAACTTCTCGGCGACCGCGTCGGCGATGACCAGCGCGACCATGGCCTCGGCGACGATCCCGGCAGCCGGCACGGCGCACACGTCGGAGCGCTGGTGGTGCGCGGCCGCGGCCTCGCCGGTGGCCACGTCGATGGTCTTCAGGGCCCGGGGCACGGTGGCGATCGGCTTCATCGCGGCGCGGACGCGCAGCAGTTCGCCGGTGGTGAGTCCGCCCTCGGTGCCGCCCGAGCGGCCGGATGTGCGCCGGATGCCGTCGTCCGTGGCGACGATCTCGTCGTGCGCCTGGGAGCCGGGCACCCGCGCCAGTTCGAAGCCGTCGCCGACCTCGACGCCCTTGATGGCCTGGATGCCCATGAGCGCGGCGGCGAGCCGGGCGTCGAGGCGCCGGTCCCAGTGGACGTGGGAACCGAGGCCGACGGGCACCCCGTAAGCGAGTACCTCGACCACTCCACCGAGGGTGTCGCCGTCCTTGTGGGCCTGGTCGATCTCGGCGACCATCGCCTTCGACGCCTCGGCGTCGAGGCAGCGCACCGGGTCGGCGTCCAGCTTCTCGACATCGGCGGGGGTGGGGTACAGGCCATACGGGGCCTTCGCCGCGGCCAGCTCCACGACGTGGGAGACGATCTCGATGCCCGCGGTCTCCTTGAGGTAGGAGCGGGCCACGGCGCCGAGTGCGACCCGGGCCGCGGTCTCCCGGGCGCTGGCGCGCTCCAGGATCGGCCGGGCCTCGTCGAAGCCGTACTTCTGCATGCCGGCGAGGTCCGCGTGGCCGGGGCGGGGACGGGTCAGCGGGGCGTTCCTCGCGAGAGCGGCGAGCTCGTCCGGGTCCACCGGGTCGGCTGCCATGACCTTGTCCCACTTGGGCCATTCGGTGTTGCCGACCATGACCGCGATCGGGGAGCCGAGGCTGAGGCCGTGCCGTACGCCGCCGAGGAAGGTGACCTCGTCCCGCTCGAACTTCATCCGCGCGCCGCGTCCATAGCCGAGGCGCCGCCTGGCCAGGTGATCGGCCACCATCTCGGTGGTGACCGGGACACCGGCGGGAAGGCCCTCCAGCGTCGCCACCAGTGCGGGGCCGTGCGACTCCCCCGCGGTCAGCCAGCGCAACCTGCTCAACGGTGCTCCTCTTCCTCACGCCTGGATGCGACGGCGCGACCAAGGAGCGCCTCCCGGCGTTGGCACGGGCGCGCGGCCCTGGTCTGCCTCCTTCGATCCTCCCACGTCCGGGATGTGAAGTTGATCGTGGTCCAGCTTTCGGACTCCCGCGTCCACCCCCGGCCGCCGGCCCCCGGATTCCGCCGGATACCCGCGCCCTGTGGTCCCGCGGTCACCTGCGGTGCGGGCAGGTCTCGCGGTGTGCCCCTACGGGTGCGGTGCGCCGGAGTGTCCGGGCAGCGGCCCGGGGTGTGGGACACCGCGAAACCGCTCGCAACCGGGGTGCACGCTCAGCGTTCCGCGAGGGCCCGCTCACCAGCGGAGCGCATCGCGTCCAGCGGCCCCGGTGTGCGGCCGGTCATCAGCTCGACCTGGAGGACGGCCTGGTGCACCAGCAGGTCGAGCCCGCCGACGACGGCTCCGCCCCCCTCGGCCCAGGCGGCCGCGAGCGGGGTCGGCCAGGGGTCGTAGACCACGTCGAAGAGGGTGCCGGGACGCTCCGGGACGTAGGGCGCGAGGACGTCGGTGGCGCCGGCCGGGGTGGTGGCGATGACCAGCGGGGCGTCGAAGGCGTGGGCGGCCTCCGCCCAGTCGGCGGTGTGGACCTCCACACCGAGTCGTTCGCCCCAGCCCCGCATCTCCTCGGCGCGGGCGCGGGTGCGTACGTAGGCGGTGACCGGTCCGGTACAGATCCGGGCGAGCGCGGCGAGCGCCGATGCGGCGGTGGCACCGGCCCCGAGCACGGCCGCGTGATCGACCTTGTCCACGCCGCGTTCCCGCAGCGCGGCGATCATGCCGGGGATGTCGGTGTTGTCCCCGGTGCGGCGGCCGTCCTCGGTGAACACGACGGTGTTGACCGTTTCCACGGAGGCAGCCGTATCACTGATCCGGTCGAGCAGCGGGATGATCGCGCGCTTGAGCGGCATGGTCAGCGACAGCCCGGCCCAGCCGGACCCGAGCTGCCCGATGAAACCGGGCAGCTCTTCCTCGTTCACCTCGAAGCGGTCGTAGGTCCAGTCGCCGAGTCCGAGCGCGGCGTACGCGGCACGGTGCAGCACAGGGGACAGCGAGTGGGCGATCGGAGAGCCCAGGACGGCGGCCCTTCGGGGTTCATTGACTGCCGCGCTGCTCATTGAACTTGTCCTTCAGCCTCTGGAACTCGGCGTGCGTCTTGGCGAACTCGGTCTTGTGCTCGCCGTCGGTGGCGACGAAGTACATCCAGCCCTCGGCCGTCGGGTTGGTCGAGGCCAGCAGCGCCTTCTGCCCCGGGTTGCCGATGGGGCCCGGGGTGAGGCCCTTCTGGGTGTACGTGTTGTACGGGTCCTGGTTGCTGTTGATCTCGGATTCGCTGATGTCGATCTTGCTCTGGCCCTTGAGGTAGTTGAAGGCCGAGTCGAACTGGAGCAGCTGATTCGTTTCCGTGTTGGTGGCCTTGAGCCGGTTGTAGACGACCTCGGCCATCTTTCGGTAGTCGACTTCGGTCTTGCCCTCGGCCTGGACCAGGCTCGCCACGGTGAGAAGTTCCCAGGGACTGTCGAGCCCGACCTTCTCGGCCTTGGCCTCCAGGTCGGCCTTGTCGTACTCCTGGTTGGCACGAGCGACCATCTTCTTGAGGACGGCCTCGGGCTTGGCTCCCTTGGCGACCGGATAGGTGGCGGGGAAGAGGAAGCCCTCCAGCGGGTCCTTGACGTTCTTGTGACCCTTGGCCCACTCGGGCAGGCCGAGGCTGTCGGCCTGTTCCCTGGCGACGGACTCCGTCGTGCCGCGCTTGAGTTCGAGGCGCTTGTCGATCTGCTCGTAGACCCAGACGTTGCGCTGGCCCTCGGGGATGCTGAAGCCGTTGCGGCTGGCGGGGCTGAGCATCATCTCGACGGCGCTCGCCGCCGACATGCCCTTCTTCAGCGTGTACACGCCGTCCTGGATCTTGCCCCCCTCGGGGTTGGCGCTCTGCGCGGCGATGAAGGCGTCGACGCTCTTGACCACGCCCGCGTTCTTGAGGGCGTTGCCGATGTCGGCGCCGGTCGCGCCGGGCTGGATCTCCACCTGGACGGAGCCGCTGCCTCGGCCCTCGAAGTCCGGTGCGGCGCCGAACTTGTCCTGCCAGAACTGGTAGCCGACATAACCCACACCGCCGACGCCTGCGGCCAGCACGACCGCGACGAACAGGCAGGCGACGCCGTTGCGGCCCTTCTTCTGCTTCTTGGTGTTCTTGGTGTTCCTGCCGCCCCGGCCGCGGTCCCCGCCCGAGCCACCACGTGATCCGCCCGGGTCGTCGGCATCGTCGTCAGTGTCCTCGCCGGTGAAGAAGGGGTGGGTTTCCTCTTCCTGCTCTTCCTGGTCGCCGGTCGCCGATCCCGGGGAGGCGGGAGGGGCGCCGCGGCGGCCTGGTGGCTGCGGCGGCGGATAGGCCTCGGGAGTGCCGTAGGGGTCGGGCCAGTAGTCCCCATAAGGGGCGGGGGCGGAGGGCTCGTACGGCATCGCGGCCTGCTGGGCGGTGTCCCAGCCTCCGGCGCCGTACTGGTACTGCGACTGCTGCTGCTGCTGCTCAACGTAGCCCTGGGCGCGACGGTTTTGGTCGCCGTAGCCCTGCGCGGGGTACTGCCGGTCGGCGTACTGGTGGGAGCCCGTCCCGTAGACCTGCTGGTCGGCGGGCTGCTGGTACGGCTGCTGCGGGTGGTCGCCGTAGTGCTGCTGCGCCTGGTACGGGTACGACTGCTGGTACTGCTCGTATTGCTGGTACTGGTCGTTCCCGTACTGCTGGGTGCCGTAGCCCTGGTCATGGCCGGGGGGCGCCTGATGACCGGTCCATCCCTGGTCCCCGCCGTGGCCCTGCTGCCCGTAGGCGGAAGGCGCGGCGGGGTCCTCGGGATGCCACGGTTCGGAGCCAGGGCTCCGGCCATATTCAGTCATCGATCCCCAAACGGCCGTGAGGCGCCCGGGTCGGCTCGCCTCTACGTAGTGCGGCAGCTGTTCGAATAGGCGGCCGCATCGCGCGGAACGTTACCGTATCGCGATCAGATGACCACTTCGACGCTCTCCCCGGGAGGATTACCCGATACCCGTTCGGACTCAAGAGCGTTCTGGAGGATGATCACAGCAGCCGCCTGGTCGATGACCGAGCGGCCTTTCCGGGATTTCACCCCGGAGGCCCGCAGCCCCGCAGCCGCCGAGACCGTGGTCATCCGTTCGTCGACGAGCCGCACCGGTACCGGTGCGATACCGCGGGCCAGCTCCTGGGCGAAGGCCCTGACCTTGGCCGCGGCCGGGCCTTCGCCGCCGCTGAGCGAGCGGGGCAGGCCCACCACGACCTCGATCGGTTCGTACTCCTCGGCGATCTGGCGCAGCCGCCGGTGGGCGGCCGGGACATCACGTCCCGGCACGGTCTCCACCGGTGTGGCGAGGACCCCGTCGGGGTCGCACGAGGCGACCCCGATCCGGGCGTCCCCGACATCGATCGCAAGGCGACGGCCTCGGCGCATGACCGATATCACGCTGATTCGGCGACGAGGCGCGGGGTGGCGGGGGTGTGGGGACCCAACTCCGGCGGGGTGTTTTCACCCCCCCCGGGGGCGGGCGCGCTTGCGCCCCCCCCGCCCCCCCGGGGGGTGGGGGGGGGGCGGGCGCCGAGGCCCCG
>NZ_JBHXFA010000089.1:7293-32376 GCF_042724175.1 Streptomyces sp. NPDC127084 | reverse complement strand
TTCTCCCCCCCCCATCCTGACCGGGGGGGCCGGGGGGCGGGGGGGGGGCGGGGGCCGCCCCCCGGGGTCTTGGGGGGGGGGGGCGCCCCCCCCGCGCCGTGCCGCCCTGGCCCGGCTGACCGACGACTGGCTCTCCGCGCTGTTCACCAGGGCGGCGCGGGACAGCGGAGTACGCGGCGCGGCCCTCATCGCCGTCGGCGGCTACGGACGGGGCGAGCTGTCCCCGCGCAGCGACCTCGATCTGCTGCTGCTGCACGACGGCAGCGCGGACGCCGGGCAGATCTCCTCCCTCGCCGACCGCATCTGGTACCCGGTCTGGGACCTCGGGGTCGCGCTCGACCACTCCGTGCGCACCGCCGACGAGGCCCGCAAGACCGCGGGCGACGACCTCAAGGTGCAGCTCGGGCTGCTCGACGCCCGGGGTGTCGCCGGAGACCTCGGACTGGTCGCCGCGCTGCGCACCGCTGTACTCGCCGACTGGCGCAACCAGGCCGCGAAACGGCTGCCGGAGCTCGACGAGCTCTGCCGCGAGCGCGCCGCCCGCCAGGGCGAGCTCCAGTACCTGCTGGAACCCGACCTCAAGGAGGCCCGCGGGGGACTGCGGGACGCCACCGCCCTGCGTGCCGTCGCCGCCTCCTGGCTCGCCGACGCGCCACGCGAGGGCCTCGCCGACGCCCGCCGGGCCCTCCTCGACACCCGGGACGCCCTCCACCTCACCACCGGCCGCGCCACCGACCGGCTCGCCCTCCAGGAGCAGGACCAGGTGGCGGACGAGCTCGGGCTGCTGGACGCCGACACCCTGCTGCGCCAGGTGTACGAGGCCGCCCGGACCATCTCGTACGCCTCGGACGTCACCTGGCGCGAGGTGAACCGGGTCCTCAAGGCCCGGTCCGCGCGCCCCCGGCTGCGCGAAAGGGCAAGGGAGCGCAGCGACTTCCTCAGAAGGGTGGTGGCGGGCGACGGGCGGGCATTCAGCGGGCGGCGCCCGGAACCCGAGCGCACCCCGCTCGCCGAAGGCGTGGTCGAGATGGACGGCGAGGCCGTACTCGCCCGCACCGCCAAGCCCGAACGCGACCCCGTGCTGCCGCTGCGGGCCGCCGCCGCGGCGGCCCAGTCCGGGCTGCCGCTGTCCCGGCACGCCGTACGCCACCTCGCCACTGCGGCCGCGCCGCTGCCGGCGCCCTGGCCCGCCGCCGCGCGGGAGGAACTGGTCACACTGCTCGGCGCCGGCGAGTCCACCGTCCCCGTATGGGAGGCCCTGGAGGCCGAAGGGCTGATCACCCGGCTGCTGCCTGACTGGGAGCGGGTCCGCTGCCGCCCCCAGCGCAACGCCGTGCACACCTGGACCGTCGACCGCCATCTGGTCGAGACCGCGGTACGGGCCTCGGCCCTCACCCGCCGTGTCGGCCGCCCCGACCTGCTCCTCGTCGCCGCGCTGCTGCACGACATCGGCAAAGGCTGGCCCGGCGATCACTCGGTGGCCGGGGAGACCATCGCCCGCGACCTGGCGGGGCGGATCGGCTTCGACAAGCACGACGTGAGCGTGATCGCCGCTCTCGTACGCCACCATCTGCTGCTGGTGGAGACCGCCACCCGGCGCGACCTGGACGACCCCGCGACCCTGCGGGCGGTCGCCGACGCCGTCGGCTCACCGGGCACGCTGGAGCTGCTGCACGCGCTCACCGAGGCGGACGCCCTCGCCACCGGTCCCGCCGCCTGGTCCGCCTGGCGCGGCTCGCTCGTCACCGACCTGGTGAAACGGGTCGGCGGGGTGCTCGCGGGCGAGGCCCCCGACGAGCCAGAGCCCGCCGCGCCCTCGGCCGAGCAGGAGCGGCTCGCCGTGGAGGCACTGCGCACGGGCGGTCCCGTACTGGCCCTGCGAGCCCAGACCGAGGCACCCCAGCACGAGGGCGAGTCCGAGCCGGTCGGCGTCGAACTGCTGATCGCCGTGCCCGACCAGCCCGGAGTGCTGCCCGCCGTCGCGGGCGTACTCGCCCTGCACCGGCTCACCGTACGTGCCGCCGACCTCAGGGCAATCGAACTGCCGAGCGAGGTCGGCCCTGGCTCCGTCCTCGTGCTCGACTGGCGGGTCGCCGCCGCCTACGGCTCCCTGCCGCAGGCTGCCCGGCTGCGCGCCGACCTCGTACGCGCCCTCGACGGTTCGCTCGACATCCCGTCCAGGCTGGCCGAGCGTGAGGCTGCGTACCCGCGCAGGCGCGGCGCGACCGCGCCACCACCCCGCGTCACCGTGGCGTCGGCGGCCTCCCGGTTCGCCACCGTGATCGAGGTGCGAGCCCAGGACATGCCGGGGCTGCTGCACCGGATCGGCCACGCCCTGGAGTCGGCGGCGGTACGGGTGCGCAGCGCGCATGTGTCCACACTGGGGGCGAACGCGGTGGACGCCTTCTACGTCACCGGGCCCGAGGGCGCCCCGCTGCCCGCGGCGGAGGCCGCTGAGGTGGCGCGAACGCTGGAGGCGGCGCTGCGCGGGTGACGCGGGGTGGGCGATGAGGCGGAATAAGCAGTCCCCGTGGCGGCTCGCGAGCCGGTGCGGGGACTGTCCTCTGTAAAGCTGTACGGCTGTACGGCGTCGTGGGCGTCGGTGTGGCGCGGTGGCCTCCGACCGGGGCGGGGAGCGGCGTCGCGGGGTTGTCCCTGCCGAGGCGGGATGGTCCTCCGCGCGGCGTCGTGGGCGTCGACACCGCGGGATCGTCTCCTCGGTGAGGGTTTTCCCCCTCCGCCGGCGGAATCCGACCGGCGAAGGCGTCCCCATCGCCGGGGCGGATACCCTTGAGGGCGATTGTCCCGTTGCCCCCGAGACCCGAGGATCCGCGACCGCCGTGTTCGATACCCTCTCCGACCGCCTTGCCGCGACATTCAAAAGCCTCCGGGGCAAAGGACGCCTCAGTGAGGCGGACATCGACGCCACGGCACGTGAGATCCGTATCGCGCTCCTCGAAGCCGATGTGGCACTGCCCGTCGTCCGCTCCTTCATCAAGCAGATCAAGGAGCGCGCGCTGGGCTCCGAGGTGTCCCAGGCGCTGAACCCGGCGCAGCAGGTCATCAAGATCGTCAACGAGGAGCTCATCGGCATCCTCGGCGGCGAGACCCGGCGCCTGCGGTTCGCCAAGCAGGCGCCCACCGTGATCATGCTCGCGGGTCTCCAGGGTGCCGGTAAGACCACGCTCGCCGGAAAGCTCGGCCTCTGGCTCAAGAGCCAGGGCCACTCGCCGCTGCTCGTGGCCTGCGACCTTCAGCGCCCCAACGCTGTCAACCAGCTCTCCGTGGTGGCGGAGCGGGCCGGTGTCGCGGTGTTCGCACCGCAGCCGGGCAACGGAGTGGGCGACCCGGTCCAGGTCGCCAAGGAGTCGATCGAGTACGCGCGGACCAGGCAGTTCGACATCGTCGTGGTCGACACCGCCGGCCGTCTCGGTATCGACCAGGAGATGATGCAGCAGGCCGCGGACATCCGGGACGCGGTCAGCCCCGACGAGGTCCTCTTCGTCGTCGACGCGATGATCGGTCAGGACGCGGTCAACACCGCGGAGGCCTTCCGCGACGGTGTCGGCTTCGACGGCGTGGTGCTCTCCAAGCTGGACGGCGACGCCCGCGGTGGTGCCGCGCTCTCCATCGCCCACGTCACCGGCAAGCAGATCATGTTCGCCTCCAACGGCGAGAAGCTGGACGACTTCGACGCGTTCCACCCGGACCGCATGGCGTCCCGGATCCTCGGCATGGGCGATGTGCTCTCGCTCATCGAGAAGGCCGAGCAGACCTTCAGCCAGGAAGAGGCCGCCAAGATGGCCTCCAAGCTGGCGAGCAGCAAGGGCAAGGACTTCACGCTCGATGACTTCCTGGCCCAGATGGAGCAGGTCAGGAAGATGGGCTCCATCTCCAAACTGCTCGGGATGCTGCCCGGAATGGGCCAGATCAAGGACCAGATCAACAACATCGACGAGCGGGACGTGGACCGCACGGCCGCGATCATCAAGTCGATGACCCCCGGCGAGCGCCACGACCCGACGATCATCAACGGCTCGCGCCGGGCCCGTATCGCCAAGGGCTCGGGTGTCGACGTCAGCGCGGTCAAGGGCCTGGTCGAGCGGTTCTTCGAGGCTCGGAAGATGATGTCGCGGATGGCGCAGGGCGGCGGGATGCCCGGAATGCCGGGGATCCCGGGTATGGGCGGTGGGCCCGGCCGTCAGAAGAAGCAGCAGAAGCAGGCCAAGGGCAAGCGCAAGAGCGGCAACCCGATGAAGCGCAAGGCCGAGGAGGAGGCTGCCGCGGCGCGTCGTGAGCAGGCCGCCCAGGGCGGCGCGTTCGGCCTTCCGGCGGGAGGCGCGGGCAAGGACTTCGAGCTCCCGGACGAGTTCAAGAAGTTCATGGGCTGACCGAGCGCCCCCACCGGAGTGGTGGCACATGACCGAGGGCCCCGAGGCCGTACCGCCGACGCTGTCGGTGAAGCGACCCCGGGGCCCTCGGCCATGTGCCCGCTCGGGTGGCAGCGCCGGTTGAGTCGTGGGGTCATGGCTTCGTGGCGAATTCCGTACCTCCGCGCGACCGCACCGACCAGCCCTGGCGGTCCGAGGGCGCTCCGCCGCCGAAGCGCCGGCCGCCCGGCGGCTGGATCGGGCTGGCGCTGGCTGCGTTCATCGTGTTCGCCGCCGCGTTCGTCGCGCTGACGTTCCTCGGCGAGGAAGAGCAGCCCACCCTCTCGTACACCGAGTTCGGCAAACAGGTCACCGCGGGCAATGTCGCGAAGATCTACGCCAAGGGTGACGCCATCCAGGGCGAGCTGAAGAAGCCCCGGCGGTTGCCGGACGGATACGGCGACTACACCACGTTCAGCACCCAGCGACCTTCCTTCGCCGATGACGACCTCTGGCAGGAACTCACCCGCAAGGGTGTCACCGTGACAGCCGAACCCGTCGTCGCCCAGCGCGGGTTTCTCGTCAATCTGCTGATCTCGCTCGCCCCGATCCTGGTGCTGGTCCTCATCTGGGTCCTCGTCGCGCGGCGGTTGGGCGGCGGTGTTCCCGGGCCGTTCGGCCGCAAGGTCCCGCCCCGGCCCGTCGAGCTGACCGCGGGCAGGCGCACCACCTTTGACGATGTGGCCGGGATCGACGAGGTCGCCGGCGAGCTCAACGATGTCGTGGACTTCCTGAAGAACCCCCAGGCGTACCGCGACATGGGCGCCCGGATGCCCGGCGGCGTGCTGCTCGCCGGCCCGCCCGGCACCGGGAAGACCCTGCTCGCGCGGGCCGTGGCGGGGGAGGCGGGGGTGCCGTTCTTCTCCGCGTCCGCGTCCGAGTTCATCGAGATGATCGTCGGCGTGGGCGCGTCCCGGGTGCGGGAACTCTTCGCCGAGGCCCGCAAGGTCGCCCCGGCCATCGTGTTCATCGACGAGATCGACACCATCGGCCGGGTGCGCTCCGGAGGGGCGGGCATCGGCGGCCATGACGAGCGGGAGCAGACGCTCAACCAGATCCTGACCGAGATGGACGGCTTCACCGGTTCCGAGGGCGTGGTCGTGCTCGCCGCCACCAACCGTGCCGACGTGCTCGACCCCGCCCTCACCCGTCCGGGCCGTTTCGACCGGATCGTGCAGGTAAGCCCGCCCGACCGGCGCGGCCGTGAGGCGATCCTGCGGATCCACACCCGGGAGATCCCGCTCGCCGACGGGGTCGACCTCGTCCAGGTGGCCCGTACGACGCCGGGCATGACGGGTGCCGAACTGGCGAACCTCGCCAACGAGGCCGCGTTGCTTGCGGTCAAGCGCAGACAGCGCGAGGTCACCCAGGGGGATCTCTCCGCGGCCCTGGAGAAGGTGCAACTCGGCGCGGAACGGCCGCTGGTGATGCCCGAGGACGAGCGCCGCAGAACCGCCTACCACGAGAGCGGCCACGCGCTGCTCGGCATGCTCCAGCCCGGGGCCGACCCGGTACGCAAGATCACGATCGTGCCGCGCGGCCGAGCGCTGGGCGTCACCCTGTCCACGCCCGACGCCGACCGGTACGCCTACACGGAGGAGTACCTACGCGGGCGGATCATCGGCGCACTGGGCGGAATGGCCGCCGAACACGTGGTCTTCGGGGTGGTCACGACCGGCTCCGAGAGCGATCTGGACCAGGTCACCCGTCTGGTGCGGGGCATGGTCGGCCGCTGGGGCATGAGCGAACGCGTGGGCCGTTTCACCGCGATCCCCGGCGACGGGCAGGAGCCGTACGGGCTCGCCGCCGCCCCGGCGACCCTGGACGCGGTGGATCACGAGATGCGCCGGGTCGCCGACGAGTGCTACGAGAGCGCCTGCCGGCAGCTACGGGACAACCGCGACCGGTTGGACGCCCTCGCCAATGCCCTGCTCGCCAACGAGACCCTTGAGGAGGACGAGGCGTACCGGGCGGCGGGCATCCCGCGGCTCGCCAAGAGCAACGGGGCGGAGTAGCCCGTCCGGGTGGGCCGTCCCGTTCCGCGTCGGTAGTCCGTCCGGGTGAGCTGTCCGTTCCGCGTCGGCGGCCTCAGGGTGTCCGGGCGATCAGATACCGGAACACATTCGGCATCCACACCGTTCCGTCGGGCCGCACATGCGGGTGCAGCGCCTCCGCGATCTCCTTCTCGACCTGCTTCCGGTCTGTCGCCCGGATCGCCGCGTCGAACAGCCCGGTCGACAGCAGCCCGCGCACCGCGCTGTCCGGGTCCGCGTAACCGAACGGGCAGGCGACCCGTCCAGAGCCGTCGGGGTTGAGCCCGGCCCTGGTCGCCACGTCCTCCAGATCGTCCCGCCGGGTCTGCCGCCAGCCACCGGCCGTCCGCAGCCGTTCGGTCAGCCGGCTCGCGACCCGCAGCACCGCCGCGGTGGCGCACCGCTCGGGCGGCCCCCAGCCCGCCAGCAGGACCGCGCTGCCCCGCTCAGCGAGCGGAACGGACGCTTCCAGGGCGGGAACGAGCCCTTCCGAGTCGCCCGCGGTACACCCGATCGGCTGAAAAGCGGTGATCACGTCGAAGCGTGGCCGGGTGGGGTCCGCGACGTCCTCAGGACCGCCCTCCACCAGACGTATGCCCTCGCCGCCGGAGCCGCCCCCGGCGGAGCCGGTCACGCCGCCCCGCTCCGGCGTGAGCCGCGTACGGGCGAGCGCCAGGCGCGCCCCGTCCGTGTCGACCCCGGTGACCCGTGCTCCGCGTGCCGCCGCCATCAGCAGGGCAAGCCCCGAACCGCAGCCGAGCCCCAGCACCCGGGACCGCGCGCCGACCTCCAGATGCTCGTACGCCGCCTCGTAGAGGGGTACCAGCATCCGTTCCTGGATCTCGGCCCAGTCACGGGCCCGCGCGGGGTCACCGGTCGGGTGTGCGGAGGCTGTAGGGGTACGGGGGTGGTGCCGGACGAGCGTATGTCCCATCGAAAAGCGCCCCAATCCACCGAGAGGTCAGCCGTGCCCTGATTGACAGTCCCCCGTGTGTGCGCTCCTGCGCCCCCGTATGCCAGGGAACTCCGCATCCGTCCGTACGTCCAGGGGTCGCGCCGCAAAGCCTCGGCGCACTCCGGTCGTGCGCCCCCGCGCTGTCCCGGGGGATTCCCCAATCAGAGTGCGTCCGCCGTACGATTCCCGCCATGGCAAAGGCACCCGTCCTCACGCCGCAGGCCGAGGACTTCCCCCGCTGGTACCAGGACCTGATCAACAAGGCCGAGCTCGCCGACAACGGGCCGGTGCGGGGCACGATGGTGATCCGCCCGTACGGCTACGGACTCTGGGAGCGGATGCAGCAGGAGATGGACGCGCGCATCAAGGAGGCCGGCGCCTCCAACGCGTACTTCCCGCTCTTCATCCCCCAGTCGTATCTGACGAAGGAAGCCGAGCACGTCGAGGGCTTCGCCCCCGAACTCGCGGTCGTCACGCACGGCGGGGGCAAGGAACTGGAGGAGCCGGTCGTCGTCCGCCCCACATCGGAGACGATCATCAACGAATACTTCTCCAAGTGGGTGCAGAGCTACCGGGATCTGCCGCTGCTCATCAACCAGTGGGCGAACGTGGTCCGCTGGGAGATGCGTCCGCGGGTCTTCCTGCGTACGACCGAATTCCTCTGGCAGGAAGGCCACACCGCCCACGCCACCTTCGAGGAGGCGCGGGACTACGCCGCCCGAATCCACCGCGAGGTCTACGCCGACTTCATGGTGAACCTCCTCGCCATCGACGTGGTGCTCGGGCGCAAGACGCCGAGGGAGCGCTTCGCGGGGGCCATCAACACCCTGACGCTCGAAGGCATGATGGGCGACGGCAAGGCCCTGCAACTGGGCACCAGCCATGAGCTGGGCACCAACTTCTCCAAGGCCTTCGGCACCACGTATCTCTCGAAGGACGGCAGGCAGGAACTGGCCTGGCAGACCTCCTGGGGCACCTCGACCCGGATGGTCGGCGGCCTGATCATGTCGCACGGCGATGACAACGGACTGCGGGTGCCGCCCCGGCTGGCGCCGGTCCAGGTCGTGGTACTCGCCATCAAGGACGACGAGGCGGTGCTCGCCGTGGTGCGGGGGCTCGGCGACCGGTTGAAGGCCGCGGGGATCCGGGTCCAGGTCGACGACCGCACCGACGTCCCCTTCGGGCGCAGGGCCGTGGACTGGGAGCTCAGGGGAGTGCCGGTGCGCGTCGAGGTCGGGCCGCGTGACCTGGAGAGCGGTACGGCGATGCTCGCCCGGCGCATTCCCGGTGGCAAGGAGCCCGTGGCGGTGGACGCGCTCGCGGGGCTGCTGCCGAAGGTGCTCGAAGAGGACCAGGCGCTGCTGCTGCGCCAGTCGCGGGAGCGCCGGGAGGCCCGTACCACCGACGCGGCCACGGTCGAGGAGGCGGCGGAGGCGGCACTCGCCGGCGGATGGGCGCGCATTCCCTGGGCCGTCCTAGGGACGGAAGGTGAGGCCTCGCTCGCGGAGCAGTCCGTGTCCGTACGGTGTCTGATCGGCGAGGACGGGTCGGTGCCGGAGGCCGATGACGCTCCGGGTACGCTCGCGATCGTCGCGCGTGCCTACTGAGGACGTCACCGGGGGGCGTGAAGGCGGTCGCCGCGAGGTGGCCACCGGCCTGCCAGGCGGTCCGGGTGGCCCGGGCGCAAGCCCCGGCACACGCCATGACGTGCGGGGCGCGGGACTTCGGCCCGTATTTCGCCGACGCTCCACTACGTACCGGCTTGTAGCGAGCTGCGTGACTCCTCCGCAGTTCAGCGCACCCGCCCTCGTCAGGACGCATCAATGCCAACTGACGGGTAAGTGCAAATTATTTGGGATGCCCCGGAATGGAACCCGAGGGCACTCCGGCTCGTTGTTCACGACGTGAGCACGACACCACCTGTCCTCGCCGCAGAGCTGGCGCAGGCGTGGGCCGACATTCAGCGGCACCACCCCGAGCTGCCGGATCTCGCCGCGCCCGAATCCCTGATCGGAGAGTCCTCGTCGGCGTGCGGCCACGAGCTCTCCTTCGAACGACTGCTCCACGAGGCAGTCCACGGCATCGCCGCCGCCCGAGGGGTCCGCGACACCTCCCGCGCCGGCCGCTATCACAACCGCCGGTTCCTGGCGATCGCCGAGGAGATGGGCCTGGACCACCCCGAGGAGCCGCATCCGAGCAGCGGCTTCTCGCTGGTCACGCTCAACGCGGAGGCGAAGCGGCGGTACCGGCCGACTATCGAGCGGCTCCAGCGCGCCCTCGCCGCGCACACGGTCGCTACGGCATCCGACACCAAGCGCACCTTCCGCGGACCGGCCGCCCGGCACGGATCGTCGGGCGGTGGCGTACGGGTCAAGGCCGTATGCGACTGCGGGCGCAACGTCAGAGTGGTGCCATCGGTACTCGCTCAGGCCCCGATCGTCTGCGGCGGCTGCGGCAAGCCGTTCCGTATCCCCGAAGCGGTGGCCGCGGCGAGCTGAGCCGCTCGGCGCGATCGCATGCGTGAGCCCTTCACGCGGGCGGACCGGCCCATGGTCCGCCCCCGTGTCATGCGTGTGGCAGAATGGCCAGCTGTACTCGACAGTCGCATAGGACCCCTCTCTCCTCCGGCTGACGCGTCCATCGGGCCGATCGGGTACCGCAACCCCACGCGGCATCTCGTAGTGCCCAACCACGTCAAAATCAGGAGAACCCACTCCCGTGGCAGTCAAGATCAAGCTGAAGCGTCTGGGCAAGATCCGTTCGCCTCACTACCGCATCGTCGTCGCCGACTCCCGTACCCGCCGTGACGGCCGGGCCATCGAGGAGATCGGTCTGTACCACCCGACGTACAACCCGTCGCGTATCGAGGTCGACTCGGAGCGTGCCCAGTACTGGCTTTCTGTCGGCGCCCAGCCGACCGAGCCGGTCCTCGCGATCCTCAAGCTGACCGGCGACTGGCAGAAGCACAAGGGCCTGCCGGCCCCGGAGAAGCCGCTGCTCGTCCCGGCGACGAAGGAAGACAAGCGTCGCTCCTTCGACGAGTTCGCCAAGGCCCTCGAGGGCGACGACACCAAGGGCGAGGCCATCACGCAGAAGGCCAAGAAGTCCGAGAAGAAGGCGGACGAGGCTGAGGCCCCCGCCGAGTCGACCGAGGCCTGAGCATGCTCGAGGAGGCTCTCGAGCACCTCGTGAAGGGCATCGTCGACAACCCCGACGATGTGCAGGTCGCCTCGCGCAACCTGCGTCGCGGGCGCGTGCTGGAGGTTCGGGTGCACCCCGATGACCTCGGCAAGGTGATCGGCCGCAATGGCCGCACCGCCCGCGCCCTGCGCACCGTCGTGGGCGCCATCGGTGGCCGGGGTGTCCGTGTCGACCTCGTTGACGTGGACCAGGTCCGCTGATCAGTTGATCACCGGCACGGGCCGGGGAGGGCTTACTGTCCTCTCCGGCCCGTCGTCGTATGACAGGAGCATTGAGCGTGCAGCTGGTAGTCGCACGGATCGGCCGTGCCCATGGCATCAAGGGCGAGGTCACCGTCGAAGTCCGCACCGACGAGCCGGAACTGAGGCTCGGGCCCGGGGCCGTCCTCCGTACCGACCCGTCGTCGGCCGGACCGCTGACGATCGAGACGGGTCGGGTGCACAGCGGCCGGCTGCTGCTGCGTTTCGAGGGTGTACGGGACCGCAACGGCGCCGAAGCCCTGCGCAACACGCTGCTCATCGCCGATGTCGACCCGGACGAGCGTCCCGACGAGCCCGATGAGTACTACGACCACCAGCTCATCGACCTCGATGTGGTGCTTTCCGACGGCACCGAGGTGGGGCGGATCACGGAGATCTCACATCTGCCGTCGCAGGACCTCTTCATCGTGGAGCGGCCCGACGGCAGCGAGGTGATGATCCCCTTCGTGGAGGAGATCGTCACCGAGATCGATCTCACGGAGCAGAAGGCCGTCATCACCCCGCCGCCGGGCCTGATCGACGACCGGGCCGAGATCGCTTCGAGCCGCGACGAGGAGCGGAGCGAGGACGAGGGCGAGGAGTCGGCCTGATGCGGCTCGACGTCGTCACGATCTTCCCCGAGTACCTGGAACCCCTGAACGTCTCGCTGGTCGGCAAGGCGCGGACCCGAGGGCGGCTGGACGTCCACGTACACGATCTGCGGCACTGGACCTACGACCGGCACAACACCGTGGACGACACCCCGTACGGCGGCGGTCCCGGCATGGTCATGAAGACCGAACCCTGGGGGGACGCCCTCGACCAGGCCATCGCCGACGGCTACGAGGCCGGGGCGCACGGCCCGGTCATCGTCGTACCCACCCCCAGCGGGCGGCCGTTCACCCAGGAACTCGCCGTAGAGCTGTCCCAGCGGCCCTGGCTGATCTTCACCCCCGCCCGCTACGAGGGCATCGACCGCCGGGTGATGGAGGAATACGCCACTCGCCTCCCGGTCCTCGAAGTCTCCATCGGCGACTACGTCCTCGCGGGCGGCGAAGCCGCCGTCCTCGTCATCACGGAGGCGGTGGCCCGCCTGCTGCCGGGAGTGCTCGGCAATGCCGAGTCCCACCAGGACGACTCCTTCGCGCCGGGTGCCATGGCCAATCTGCTGGAAGGCCCCGTCTACACCAAGCCCCCCGAATGGCGCGGGCGCGGCATCCCGGACGTGCTGCTCAGCGGGCACCACGGGAAGATCGCGCGCTGGCGGCGCGACGAGGCGTTCCGGCGGACGGCCGCCAACCGGCCCGACCTGATCGAGCGCTGCGACCCGTCGCTGTTCGACAAGAAGGACCGGGAGATGCTCTCCATCCTGGGCTGGGCGCCTTCGGCCGATGGCCGATTTTGGCGCAGGCCACCGGCCGTGGAAGAATAGGCCGCTGCCGTACGTCCGGCGTGCGTCCCCTGCCACAGGGGGACACGGCGCCCGCTCCGACGTGACGGACCCCATCCCAACTTCTTCATACCGCTGATGACCTGTGGCATCGGCGAAGAAAGCAGACGAACATGTCGCACGTCCTCGACGTCGTCAACTCCGCCTCGCTGCGGACTGACGTCCCGGCCTTCCGTCCCGGTGACACCGTGAACGTCCACGTTCGCGTCATCGAGGGCAACCGCTCCCGTATCCAGCAGTTCAAGGGTGTCGTCATCCGCCGCCAGGGCTCCGGCGTCAGCGAGACCTTCACGGTCCGCAAGGTCTCCTTCTCGGTCGGCGTCGAGCGCACCTTCCCGGTGCACAGCCCGATCTTCGAGAAGATCGAGCTCGTCACCCGTGGTGACGTCCGCCGCGCCAAGCTGTACTACCTGCGTGAGCTGCGCGGCAAGGCCGCGAAGATCAAGGAGAAGCGCGACAACTGAGCTCAGGCTCACACCGCGCCGGGCTGAGGCCTCATACGGTTCTTATCGCGGCCGGATAACATCTGGCAGCGATGGACACCGACGTACAGCACACGGAGCGCGACCGCTCCTCCGCACAGGGGACTGATGATTCCCCGCCGGAGGCGCGGTCGCGCTCCGCGCGTATATCCACCCGCGCCTCCGGATTCCTGCGGCGGCTCAGCCTGCGCCGTGCGGCCGGGCTCGGTGTGATCGCCGGTGTCCTCCTCCTGCTGCTGAGCCACTTCGTCGTCCAGCCCTTCCTGATCCCGAGCACCTCGATGGAGCCCGGACTCCAGGTCGGCGACCGGGTGGTGGTGAACAAGCTGGCGTACCGTTTCGGCTCGCAACCGCAGCGGGGGGACGTCGTCGTCTTCGACGGCACCGGGTCGTTCGTCCAGGAGGCGGCCGACCGCAGCGTGTTCGCCGGGCTGGTGCGGGGCACCGCGGCGGCGCTCGGGCTCGCCGAACCGGCCGAGACCGACTTCGTGAAGCGCGTTATCGGCGTGGGCGGTGACCGCGTCAAGTGCTGCGGCAGAGGAGGGAGGCTCGAGGTGAACGGTGTGGCTGTCGACGAGTACTACGTCCACCCCGACGACGCCCCCTCCCGTGTGCCGTTCGACGTCGTCGTGCCGGAGGGCACGCTGTTCGTGCTGGGGGACCACCGGGACAAATCCCGTGACTCCCGGGACCACCTCGGGGACCCGGGCGGCGGCATGGTGCCGCTGGACAAGGTCATCGGCCGGGCGGACTGGATCGGCTGGCCGGCCGGACGCTGGTCGACGGTGCAGCCGCCGACCATGACCTTCTACTCCGTGCCCGCCCCCGGCGGTGCCCATGGGTAACCGCGGACGGCGTCCGAGTCACCGTGCCGACACCCGGCTGCCCACCGGCACGCGCCCCACCAACGGGACCCGGACCCTGCCAGGACGTGCGGAACGGCGGCGGTTGGCCCGCAAGGTGAAGCGGCGGCGTCGGCGCTCGGCCGTGAAGGAGATACCGATCCTGATCATGGTGGCGCTGCTGATCGCGCTCGGGCTCAAGACGTTCCTCGTGCAGGCGTTCGTGATCCCGTCGGGCTCGATGGAGCAGACGATCCAGATCGATGACCGGGTCCTGGTGGACAAGCTGACCCCGTGGTTCGGCAAGAAGCCGCAGCGCGGCGACGTCGTGGTGTTCCGTGACCCGGGCGGCTGGCTCCAGCAGGAGCGGACACCCGTCAAGGAAGACCCGGTCGTGGTGAAACAGGTCAAGCAGGTGCTGACCTTCATCGGACTGCTTCCCTCCGAGGACGAGCAGGACCTGATCAAGCGGGTCGTCGGGGTCGGTGGGGACACCGTCAAATGCTGCGACACGAACGGCCGCGTCACGGTCAACGACGTCCCGTTGAACGAGCCCTACCTGCATCCCGACAGCGGTCCGTCGACGCTGAGGTTCCAGGTGCGGGTCCCCGACGGGCGGCTCTTCGTGATGGGCGACCACCGGTCCAACTCCGCCGACTCGCGAGCCCATCTGGACGAGGCCTATGACGGCACGGTGTCCATGGACGGGGTGATCGGTCGGGCCGTCGTGATCGCCTGGCCCTTCGACCACTGGAAAGGACTCGAACAACGCGGTACGTACGCCTCGGTGCCCGACGCCCGGGGTGCCGCGACAACTGCCGCAGGACCGTCGCCTAGTGTGTCCACTCAGAATCTGAACGCAATGCTCAGCCTCCCGGGTGCCGCGGAACTTCCGCTGGCGATGGGCGTGGTGGGGCTGCACCGGCTCCGGCACGGGGCGTGGCGCGGAGCGAGGAGTGGATGTGGGGGACGTGGCGGTCGACGCACGATCTGGACCCGAGCGGGACGAGCGGCGGTCCGAAGGGCCGGCCGAGACCGCAGGACCCGCGGAGCCAGGCGAACGTTCCGCTGAGGATGGCGGTCAGGCCTCCGGTGAGGGTCGGGACTCCGGTGATGGCCAGGGTGCTCGGGCGAGGGGGCATCGGTCGTTCTGGAAGGAGCTGCCGCTGCTGGTGGGTATCGCGTTGTTGCTGGCGTTGTTGATCAAGACGTTTCTGGTGCAGGCGTTCTCGATTCCGTCGGATTCGATGCAGGACACGCTTCAGCGTGGTGACCGGGTGCTGGTGGACAAGTTGACTCCGTGGTTCGGTGGGGAGCCGGAGCGGGGTGAGGTGGTGGTGTTCCACGATCCGGGTGGCTGGCTGGATGGGGAGCCGACTCCTGAGCCGAATGTGTTGCAGCAGTTCCTGAGTTTCATCGGTCTGATGCCGTCGTCCGAGGAGAAGGATCTGATCAAGCGGACGATCGCGGTGGGTGGGGACACGGTGGAGTGCAAGGCGGGTGGTCCGGTGAAGGTGAACGGGAAGGCGCTGGACGAGCCGTACATCTATCCGGGGAACACGCCGTGTGACGATGCGCCGTTCGGGCCGTTGAAGGTGCCCGAGGGCAAGATCTGGGTGATGGGCGACCACCGCCAGAGCTCACTGGACTCCCGCTACAACCAGGACGGGCCGGAAGGCGGCTTCGTCCCGGTCGACAAGGTCGTGGGGCGCGCCGTGGTGGTGGCCTGGCCGATCGACCGCTGGTCGACCCTGCCGGCGCCGGACACCGCCGGCTCCGGGCACTGATGGCCGCTGACGCGCGTTGACTCGTGCGAAGCGTCGAGCGGCCGGGTCCGCCCGGTTGCGCGATGATGGAGAACGGTCCCGCTCGCGGGTGCCGGAAGGACCGTCGTAAAGCTGACGGATGGCAGAAGCGACAAGCTGATGAAGCGCCCCCGGCCGCCTGGCGAGCACGCTGAGCGACCAGGGGGCGCTCTGCCGCGGCAGGGCGGCTTTCCGCCGCACCGGCCGTACGGCCGAGTCGTACGGCCGAGTCGTCGAACGGCGAGGCGATCGGGGGATGGCAGTAGCCGTGCGGAACTCCCGCTCGTTGTTCGGGGTAATGGGCCTGTGATCGACGGTGCCCAGAGGCAGGCGTTGGCGCAGCAGGCAGCAGATAGAGGAGTGGATGTGAGCGACGTGGCCGTCGGTGCACAGTCTGGACATGGAGACCCCGAGCAGAGGCCCGAGCATCCCGGCGCGTCTGCCTCCGGGGCGCGTTCCGCTGAGGATGGCGGTCAGGCCTCCGGTGAGGGTCGGGACTCCGGTGATGGCCAGGGTGCTCGGGCGAGGGGGCATCGGTCGTTCTGGAAGGAGCTGCCGCTGCTGGTGGGTATCGCGTTGTTGCTGGCGTTGTTGATCAAGACGTTTCTGGTGCAGGCGTTCTCGATTCCGTCGGATTCGATGCAGGACACGCTTCAGCGTGGTGACCGGGTGCTGGTGGACAAGTTGACTCCGTGGTTCGGTGGGGAGCCGGAGCGGGGTGAGGTGGTGGTGTTCCACGATCCGGGTGGCTGGCTGGATGGGGAGCCGACTCCTGAGCCGAATGTGTTGCAGCAGTTCCTGAGTTTCATCGGTCTGATGCCGTCGTCCGAGGAGAAGGATCTGATCAAGCGGACGATCGCGGTGGGTGGGGACACGGTGGAGTGCAAGGCGGGTGGTCCGGTGAAGGTGAACGGGAAGGCGCTGGACGAGCCGTACATCTATCCGGGGAACACGCCGTGTGACGATGCGCCGTTCGGGCCGTTGAAGGTGCCCGAGGGCAAGATCTGGGTGATGGGCGACCACCGCCAGAACTCCCGGGACTCCCGCTACCACATGGAGGACGCCAACAAGGGCTTCGTCCCGGTCGACAAGGTCGTGGGGCGCGCCGTGGTGGTGGCCTGGCCGATCGACCGCTGGTCGACCCTGCCGGTCCCGGACACGTTCGACCAGACGGGTCTGGGCGCGGCGGCGGCGAGCGTGGCACCCGGTGCCGTAGCGGTCGCAGGAGCACTGCCGCTGGTGATCCGCCGCAGGCGGAGGCTGACCGATCGCCGTACTGCCGGGTAGGGTGCCGACTCAGATCAGCGATTGTCGACTCCGGAGCGGAGGCGCGGGGATGAGCGCAGCAGGTGCGATAGCGGACGGTCACGGCCGCGTCGGCAGGGTGCTGTCGGGGCTGGCCGTGGCCGTCGGCTGTTTGCTCTTCCTCGGCGGATTCGGGTGGGGAGCCATCGCCTACCAGCCGTACACCGTGCCGAGCGAGTCCATGTCGCCGACCGTCAGTCCCGGCGACCGGGTGCTGGCCGAGCGGATCGACGGCTCCGACGTACGGCGCGGCGACGTCGTGGTCTTCACCGACAAGGCATGGGGCGACGCGACCATGCTCAAGCGGGTGGTCGCCGTCGGCGGTGACACCGTCGCCTGCTGCGACGCGCAGGGCCGGCTCACCGTCAACGGCAAGCCGGTCGACGAGCCCTATCTGGCGAACCAGGCGAAGGCCTCACCCACGGATTTCAGCGCAGAGGTGCCGGAGGGGAAGCTCTTCCTGCTCGGAGACGAGCGCATGGGCTCGCTGGACTCCCGGGAGCACCTCCAGGAAGCAGGGCGCGGCGCTGTCTCCCGCGACGACGTCAGCGCCCGGGTCGACATGGTGGCCTGGCCCCTGTCGGGCGGATTCGTGGAGCGCCCGCAGAGCTTCGCGGCCCTGCCCGGCGGAGTGTCCCAGCCGGGACCGGTGAAGCTGATCCTCGCCGCCGTTGTGAGCGGGGCGCTGCTGATCCTGGGCGGTGCGGCCTACGGGCCGGTGGCACGGCGTTTCGGCCGGCGGAACGCGCCCGCGGCGCGTGACCGGGTGACGACGCACGCTTGACGTCCGGAAAATGCCTGAGGCCGCGTGAGCCTGGCGCACAATAGGGGAACGCACGGCTGAAGGGGAACATGCCATGAGCGCCGAGGACCTCGAGAAGTACGAGACCGAGATGGAGCTGAAGCTCTACCGGGAGTACCGCGACGTCGTCGGTCTGTTCAAATACGTGATCGAGACGGAGCGACGCTTCTACCTCACCAACGACTACGAGATGCAGGTGCACTCGGTGCAGGGCGAGGTGTTCTTCGAGGTCTCGATGGCGGACGCATGGGTCTGGGACATGTACCGCCCGGCGAGATTCGTGAAGCAGGTCCGCGTGCTCACCTTCAAGGACGTGAACATCGAGGAGCTCAACAAGAGCGACCTCGAACTCCCGAGCGGCTGAACCCGCACCCTTCCGGGTGAGCGAGATATCCACAAGCGGCTGGTTTTCCACCGGAAAGCACCAAGATCCACAAGCGGGGGAGTGACGCGTCAGAGTCGGTGCCGGAGGTGGTGCCGAGATGAACGCGACACGGGCACTGGGACGCTACGGCGAGGAGCTGGCGGCGCGGCGGCTGGTCGATACCGGCATGGTGGTGCTGGCGAGGAACTGGCGGTGCGGGCGGACCGGTGAGATCGACATCGTCGCCCGCGACGGCGACAAGGTCGTCGTATGCGAGGTGAAGACCCGCAGAGGGGCGCACCCGGGAGGGCAGGGTGGCACGGGTGGCCCGGCCCGCGCGGACCGGGCCGGCCCTTCGGGGAGCGAGATCTTCCAGCATCCGATGGCCGCGGTCACCCCGGCCAAGGCGGATCGGCTCAGACGGCTGGCCGAATGCTGGCTGCACCGATGCGGAGAACCACCGCCACCGGGCGGGGTGCGGATCGATCTCATCGGGGTGACGCTGCCCCGGCGCGGCGCGCCGCGGGTCGAGCACGTGCGAGGGGTGGCCTGATGGCATTCGCGCGCACCTGCTCGGTCGCACTGGTCGGCGTGGAGGGCGTGGTCGTCGAGGTCCAGGCCGATCTGGAGCCGGGTGTGGCGGCCTTCACCCTGGTCGGCCTGCCCGACAAGAGCCTGGTGGAAAGCCGCGACCGGGTCAGGGCGGCTGTGGTCAACTCCGAAGCCGAGTGGCCGCAGAAGAAGCTCACCGTAGGCCTCAGCCCGGCTTCCGTGCCCAAGAGCGGCAGCGGCTTCGACCTGGCGGTGGCTTGTGCGGTGCTCGGTGCCGCGGAGCGTGTCGATCCGTCGGCGATCGCCGATCTGGTGCTCATCGGCGAGCTGGGACTGGATGGTAGGGCCCGTCCGGTGCGTGGAGTGCTGCCCGCGGTGCTCGCCGCGGCCGAGGCCGGATACCGGCAGGTGGTCGTCCCCGAGCAGACGGCCGGCGAGGCGGCCCTCGTGCCCGGGGTGTCCGTGCTGGGCGTGCGCAGCCTGCGCCAACTGATCGCCATCCTCTGCGACGAACCGGTGCCACAGGAGGAGCCGGACGACGAGGGACGGCCCGATCCGATGCTCGCGGGGCTGCTGGTGCCAGGAGCCGGGGTGGGCACCGGGCTGGCAGGAGGCGGGCCTTCCGGTGAGGGGCACACGCCGGACCTGGCGGAAGTGGTGGGGCAGCACGCCGCGCGGACGGCCCTGGAGGTCGCCGCGGCGGGAGCCCACCACCTGCTGCTCCAAGGCCCGCCGGGCGCGGGCAAGACCATGCTGGCAGAGCGGCTCCCCGGGCTGCTCCCTCCGCTGACGCGACGGGAGTCCCTGGAGGTCACGGCCGTCCACTCGGTCGCGGGCATCCTCCCACCGGGTGAACCTCTGGTACGTACGGCCCCGTACTGCGCGCCCCACCATTCCGCGACGATGCAGTCCCTCGTGGGAGGCGGGCAGGGCCTGCCCAGACCAGGGGCCGTCTCCCTGGCGCACCGGGGGGTGCTCTTTCTGGACGAGGCTCCCGAATTCTCCGCCAAGGTCCTCGACGCACTCCGCCAGCCGCTTGAATCCGGGCAAGTGGTCGTGGCCCGCAGCGCCGGGATGGTGCTGCTTCCCGCCCGTTTCCTGATGGCGCTGGCGGCCAATCCATGCCCGTGCGGACAGCACACCCTGTCGGGCACCGGCTGCGAGTGCCCCTCCGCGGTGATCCGCCGCTATCAGGCACGGCTGTCGGGGCCGCTGCTGGACCGGGTCGATCTACGCGTCGAGGTGGAGCCGGTGAGCCGGTCCGATCTGCTGGGGCAGCGAGGACACGAAGGGAGGGGCGAGTCCAGTGCGACGGTCGCCGCCCGCGTCCAGGAGGCCAGAGTGAGGGCGGCGGCACGGCTGGACGGCACCCCGTGGAGCGTCAACAGCGAGGTGCCGGGACATGAGCTCCGCGTCCGCTGGCGGGTGGCGTCCGGCGCACTGGCCGAGGCTGAGCGGGACATGGAGCGGGGGCTGCTCACCGCCCGGGGGATGGACCGGGTGCTGCGGGTGGCCTGGACCGTCGCCGACCTCCGAGGCCACGACCGCCCCGCGGCCGAGGACGTCCGGCTGTCACTGCAACTGCGCACGGGCATCGCCCGGGGCGTTCCGGCCGTCGCCGGGGGGTGGCCGTGAGGACGCCGACGGCAGCCGCGGTGGGCGACGAGGAGCGGTTGGCGCGGGCCGCGTTGACCAGGGTCGTCGAACCGGGTGATGAGCATGCCGGGCGGTGGCTGCGGGAACACGGGCCGGTAGGGCTGATGGAGCGGCTGCGGGCCCGTGCCGGCATCGAAGTCCCGCTCTCCGGACCCGGGGAGCGGCGGATCGAGGGGTACCGCATACGGGCCCAGGCCGCGCTTCCGGAGCGGGATATCGACGCGGTGGCGGTGCTCGGCGGCCGGTTCGTCTGCCCCGGCGATCTTGAATGGCCCACCCAGCTGGATGACCTCGGCGACGGCAGACCCGTAGGCCTCTGGCTGCGCGGTGGCGCCGACCTGCGGAAATGGGCCCTGCGATCGGTCGCGGTGGTGGGCGCACGGGCCTGCACCCCCTATGGCGCCCGTATCGCCGGAAGCCTCGGCTCGGGGCTCGCCGAGCGCGGCTGGGTCGTTGTCTCCGGAGCGGCCCATGGAGTCGACGGAGCGGCACACCGCGGTGCCCTGGCGTCCGGGGGAGCGACCGTCGCGGTACTCGCCTGCGGTGTCGATGTCGCCTACCCCCGCTCCCATACGGGGCTGATCGGCCGTATCGCCGAACAGGGCCTGGTAGTCGCGGAGTTGCCACCTGGCGCCCACCCCACGCGCAGCAGGTTCGTGTTGCGGAACCGGGTGATCGCCGCCCTCACCCGCGGGACGGTCGTCGTGGAGGCCGAACTCCGCAGCGGTTCGCTGGTCACCGCCCGCGCCGCAGAGCGGCTCGGGCGCTGCACCATGGGCGTACCGGGCCCGGTGACCAGCGGACTCTCCGCGGGTGTGCATGAGTTGCTGCGTGCGGACGCGGTGCTGGTGACCGACGCGGACGAGGTGGTCGAGGTGGTCGGGGACATCGGCGAGCTCGCACCCGTACGACGCGGGCCGGTGCTCGCGCGGGACCTTCTGGGGCCCGCGGAGAGCGCAATCCTGGAGGCTCTTCCGTCACGAGGCGGGCTGGACGGGCGGGAGGTCGCCCTCAGGGCGGGGACCACCCCCGATGAAGCCCTCGGCAGGCTGTACGAACTCCAGTCGCTCGGCTTCGTGGAACGACATGGCTCCGGCTGGCAGTTGGCACGGGGTGGGCAGCACCCGTCGAACTCCCGGCGAGGCGGTGCTTGACCTGGGGCATTCGGGTGAAAGGGTGATGCCGACGACCTGCGCCGCGCCCCCGAGGCTCTCCCCGGGCACCGATGCGGACGGCGATGGGCCGCCGTTCGAAGGTCTGCCCGATACCCCCTACCCCGGCCAGTGCGATCCACCGTCGTTCGCGCAAAGCGACCGTCCAGTCACGCTACGCTCCAGATCCCCCCATCAGCCGACCCCGACCAACGATCCCCTCACACCCCACAGCAGAACGGCTCAAGGCAACGCATGCCCCAGCACACCTCCGGGTCTGACCGCGCGGCAGTGCCCCCCGCCGCCCGTGGCCCTGTGCGCCCGCCCGCGCCCTCGTCTCTCGACGAGCTGTGGCGGTCGTACAAGGCAACCGGCGACGGGCGGCTGCGGGAGCAGCTGATCCTGCACTACTCACCCCTGGTGAAGTACGTAGCGGGTCGGGTGAGTGTCGGACTGCCGTCGAACGTGGAGCAGGCCGACTTCGTCTCCTCCGGGGTCTTCGGGCTCATCGACGCCATCGAGAAATTCGACATCGAGCGGTCGATCAAGTTCGAGACATACGCGATCACCCGCATCCGCGGCGCCATGATCGACGAGCTGCGGGCGCTGGACTGGATCCCCCGCTCGGTCCGGCAGAAGGCCAGGGCCGTGGAGCGCGCCTACGCCACGCTGGAGGCCCAGCTGCGGCGCACGCCGACCGAGAGCGAGGTCGCCGCGGAGATGGGCATCGGGCTCGAGGAACTGCACGCGGTCTTCAGCCAGTTGTCCCTCGCCAATGTGGTGGCTCTGGAAGAACTGCTGCACGTCGGTGGTGAGGGCGGTGAGCGGCTCAGTCTCATGGACACCCTGGAGGACACCGCCGCCGACAACCCCGTCGAGGTCGCGGAGGACCGGGAGCTGCGACGGCTGCTCGCGCGCGCGATCAACACGCTGCCCGACCGGGAGAAGACCGTCGTCACGCTGTACTACTACGAAGGCCTCACCCTCGCCGAGATCGGAAACGTCCTCGGTGTCACCGAGAGCCGGGTCAGCCAGATCCACACCAAGTCGGTGCTCCAGCTCCGGGCGAAGCTCGCGGACATGGGCCGCTGACACGTGCACGTGCCACGGGCATCCGCGCTGCCTGGCCGATTCCGTCGTCCGTATCCGTCAGGACCGTGCCACCCGTAAAGTGGTCGGGTGCCAAGGATTCGAGCGGCCTCCGTGGCCGAGCACCGGACCATGCAACGCGGCGCCCTGCTGGATGCCGCGCGATCTCTGCTCTCCGAAGGCGGTACGGAGGCACTGACATTCCCGGCTCTCGCCGAGCGCACCGGGCTCGCCAGGTCCTCCGTCTACGAGTACTTCCGCTCACGGGCGGCCGTGGTCGAGGAGCTGTGCGCCGTCGACTTCCCGGTCTGGGCCGCCGAGGTGGAAGCCGCCATGGAGCGGGCCGCGACGCCTGAGGGCAAGGTCGAAGCGTATGTCCGCCGCCAGCTCACCCTGGTCGGAGACCGGCGCCACCGGGCCGTGGTCGCCATCTCCGCGAGTGAGCTGGACGACGGGGCGCGCGAGAAGATCCGCGCCGCGCACGGCGGCCTGGTCGCGATGATCGTCCAGGCCTTGGACGCACTCGGCCACCAGCAGCCCCGGCTCGCCGCCATGCTGCTCCAGGGCGTCGTGGACGCGGCGGTCCGCCGTATCGAGCTCGGCGCCGCCGAAGACCCCACCGAGATCGCCGAAGCCGCCGTATCCATGGCACTGCGCGGCGTCCGGGGAGTCTGACCAGCCACGGCGCGAGCCCTCGGGCGGGTGCCGGGCCGCGCGGAGTGCCGTGCGACTGGACCGACGGGCGGGTGCCGGGCCGCGCGGAGTGCCGTGCGACTGGACCGACGGGCGGGTGCCGGGCCGCGCGGAGTGCCGTGCGACCGGACCGACGGCAAGGCAAGGGCGACCGCCGGCGACACCTCGCCCCAGGCGCGCACCGGACGCACGGCAGCGCTCGGCGGGACCCCGGTAGCCGGCCCGGGCAGCGGCACCCCGAACACCGGAAGCAGCCGGGAAGGACCCCGCCGCAGCTCGGACGGCGGCAGGAGCGACAGCGGATCGAGATACGCGTCCCCGCGCCGCAGCCCCCAGTGGAGACAGCCCTGAGCGCAGTGCGCGGGCTCCGCCGCGCGGACAGCCACCACCTCGCCCATCGCCACCTCGGCGCCTGGTCGCACCAGTGGGCGCACCGGCTCGTACGTGGTGCGCAGCGGAGGCTCCCCGGTACCCGCCAGAATGATCGAGAGCACCCCGCGCCCCGCCACCGGCCCCGCGAACGACACCCGCCCCGCCACCGCCGCCCGCACCAGCGCGCCGGGCGGCGCGGCCAGATCGACACCCCGATGCCCGGGCCCGTACGGTCCGGCCGGCGGTTCGAAGCCGCGGATCACCACCGGCCGCTGCTGTCCCGCCGGGCGAACCGGCCAGGTCCCGACCGGTTCCCCGGCCCAGGCCACGGCACCCGCGCTCGCCCAGCCCAGCCACGTGAACACCGCTACGGCCAGCGCCCGGGCGAGCCGCGCGCCCCTCATGTACTCCGCTACGCGTCTCATGCCCCGACGGTGCCGGACCCGCGCCGCTCCCGGTGATCATGGCCGAGATCTGTGGACAACCGCCCGGTTGTGGACAGTGCCGTCACCCGGCACTGCGCGGGTCCCGTACACTTCTTCTGGCGATCCGGGCCACCGGGTCGACTTCGCACGCCCCGCCACCACCCCTTTCAACGGTCGGTGGTCGCGCCCCTCGGTCCTCGCGGCACGGCGCGCCGGGGCGTCAGGACACAACCGAGAAACCCAAGGAGATACGGCCATGGCCGTCGTCACGATGCGGGAGCTGCTGGAGAGCGGCGTCCACTTCGGTCACCAGACCCGTCGCTGGAACCCGAAGATGAAGCGCTACATCTTCACCGAGCGCAACGGCATCTACATCATCGACCTGCTCCAGTCGCTGTCGTACATCGACCGCGCCTACGAGTTCGTCAAGGAGACCGTCGCCCACGGCGGTTCCATCATGTTCGTCGGCACCAAGAAGCAGGCCCAGGAGGCCATCGCCGAGCAGGCGACGCGCGTCGGGATGCCGTACGTCAACCAGCGCTGGCTGGGCGGCATGCTCACCAACTTCTCCACCGTCTACAAGCGCCTCCAGCGTCTGAAGGAGCTTGAGGCGATCGACTTCGAGGATGTGGCCGCCTCCGGCCTCACCAAGAAGGAGCTCCTGGTCCTCTCCCGCGAGAAGGCCAAGCTGGAGAAGACCCTTGGTGGTATCCGCGAGATGCAGAAGGTGCCGAGCGCCGTCTGGATCGTCGACACCAAGAAGGAGCACATCGCCGTCGGTGAGGCGCGCAAGCTCAACATCCCGGTCGTCGCGATCCTCGACACCAACTGCGACCCCGACGAGGTCGACTACAAGATCCCGGGCAACGACGACGCGATCCGCTCCGTCACCCTGCTCACCCGTGTGATCGCCGACGCCGTCGCCGAGGGCCTCATCGCCCGCTCCGGCGTCGCCGCTGGTGACTCGAAGCCGGGCGACAAGGCCGCGGGCGAGCCGCTGGCCGAGTGGGAGCGCGACCTGCTCGAGGGCGAGAAGAAGGCCGACGAGACCCCGGCCGCCGAGGCCGAGAAGCCGGCCGAGGCCGCTGCCGAGGCTCCGCCCGCGGACGCCGAGCAGGCCTGACACCTCAGTCTCAGGTTCGGATGTTGACGGCGGGGGGCCAACAATACCCCGCCGTTGTACCGTTTTTGGTTGGAAGCTTGGACTTAAGATTTTTTATCATAAAATGGGTAGATA